>JAYUUH010000469.1:0-9169 GCA_043754745.1 Lysobacter sp. | reverse complement strand
GCGGTGCGCGGCCGCGCCAAGCGCGCGATCCGCCAGTCGCGCGGGATCGCCCCCGGCAAAGACGACGACTTCAAGATCGAAGCCGCGGATTCGTTCCTCAAACAGTTCAACGAAATCACCGCCACCGCCACCGCGGTGCTGGCCGGCATCGTCGGCATCTCGCTGCTGGTGGGCGGCATCGGCATCATGAACATCATGCTGGTGTCGGTGACCGAACGCACCCGCGAGATCGGTATCCTCAAGGCGCTGGGCGCGACCCGCCGCGACATCCTCATCCAGTTCCTGCTCGAAGCCGGCCTGCTGGCGCTGCTCGGCGGCCTGATCGGCATCGCCCTGGGCTTCGCCATCGCCTTCACCGTCACCGCGCTGGTGCCCAGCCTGCCGCAGGCCTCGGTGCCGCTGTGGGCGGTGTTCGCCGCAGCCGGCTTCTCGGCATTGGTCGGCGTAGTCTTCGGCATCATGCCGGCCTCGAAAGCCGCGGGTTTGGATCCGATCGAGGCGCTGCGTTACGAGTGATGCGCAATGGGTTTGACGTTCATAGTTTGCTGGCTCATTGAAACAGCGAATTGATGCCTCCCAATGCTGGCTCAATGACCCAGCCTAATGCAATTGCGGTCGAATCGACATGTTGCGCTTTCATTGACAATCGAATCTTTCAGCATTAGCGTGCCAGAACGCGCATCCCGCGCAGGAAGGATCCGATGACGCGCTTCCGCTTCTTTACTTGCTCCCCGGCGTTCGGCCTGATCGCGGCGCTGAGTCTTTCCGCTTGCTACCCAGGAACTGTTTTCATGGAAAACGAAGACGAAGGGCCCACGATCGAAATCAAAGAACATCCGCAGCCCAAGCTGGCGTATCAGCTGACAATGGTCATTGAACACGCGCCGGGGCCGTTTGGCATGGTCGAAGGTTCGGCCCAGTACGAGGTAGAAAACCGCCACGCGTGTGGCGAGCGCAACCTCGCATCAGGCACCGTCAGCCGTATCACACACATGCCGGATCTGCATTGGAAGCCGGTGGACGCTACCACGTATACCACCACTGTTTATCCAGGTTTGCTGGTGAATGAGGACTATTACGGCAACGGGGTCTGTCGCTGGAAGTTAATGGGCGCCAGCGCTCTGCTTAGAGCCACTGGCGCAGAAACGGAAACCCGTTTTTTGCCTGCGCTTAACGTCGAAGACATCTTGGCCGAGAAAACGGTGACGTTGTATTTTTGGGCGGGGGGCTATCCACGTAGCCGTTCTGAAAATTTTCCTGATTTTGGATATCAACATGTATCCGAGTTCAAACCAGAAATACAGGATCAGCTCTTCACCATTACCCTAACTGCTAAGGAAGTTAAGCCATGAGCCTCAGTTCCCAGCAGCACGCCGATCTGGCCAATGACGCATATGAAAATCGCTGGATTGGGAAGCGCACATCCGACGCACGCGAATACTTCATTAGCGAAGGCGTGAAGTTCGAGGTATTGGAACACTACCGCAACCCGCGGAATGGCTACGCCGGCACCGTCTACCAGCGGACGGGTACGGGCGAGATCGCAGTCGCGCATCGCGGTACCGAGGTCAAGAACATTCCCGGGTTGGTTTTGGATTTGGCATATACAGACGGCAGCATGGTGCTGCGCAAGATCAGCCCGCAAGCGGACAATGCGATTGCATTGACGCAACGCGCACTGGAAAAGGCTCAAGATATAGGCGCACGATCAGGCCACACCCCCCAAGTAACCGTCACCGGCCACTCCCTCGGCGGCGCGCTCGCCCAAGTGACCGCACACCATTTCGACCTGCGTGGCGAGACTTTCAACGCGTACGGCGCGGCCAGCCTGGGTCTGCGTATTCCCGAGGGTGGCGATAAAGTGCTGAACCATGTGATGGCCGCCGATCTGGTCAGCTCCGCCGCGCCGCACTACGGTCAAGTGCGCGTGTACGCCACACAGCAAGAAATCAAGACGCTTGGCAATGCCATCGTCGGCTACGACAACGATCGCCAGGATCTGGGCGACCTGCGCATGCGTGGCGCGGCGCCGCTGCTGACGGTCGGTTCGCACTTCATGAGCCACTTCGTCCACGGCGACAGTCCGCGCGAGCGTTCGATCCTTGCCGACCCGGATGCGCGCGCCCGGGCGCATCAGTACGATCCGATGATCGACAAATTCCGCGAGGACGTGCGCGAAACGCGCGGCACGTTCACCGTTCTGGGCCAAGCGGCATCGTATCTGCTGGGAGATCGCGAGCGCGGCGGACGCGAGCCGTTGACGGCGGGCGAGCCGGCTTTGCGTGCGGGACATGTCAAAGAGCAGGTGGACGTGCCGCCGATGCCCGCGCATCTGCGCGACAGTTATCGGGAGCCGTCCACGCCCGCGTTGCCCGAGGCGTCTGACCCGAATCGCGTGGTAGTGCCACCGTTACCCCAAGAACTCCGCGATGCCATGACCTCGCCGCAGGCATCGTTGTCCGATCCGCGCGCGTCAGGGCACCCCGATCACCGTCTCTACAAGCAGATCGAATCGGGAGTGACGCGGATCGATGCGAACAATGGACGTACGTTCGATCACGACAGCGAGCGTTTGACGATAGGCGCGTTGGTCGATGCGAAAGCCGCCAAAATCACCTCTGCCGATCACGTCGCCCTGAATAAAGACAGCACAAAGCAAGAGGATGGTTCGTATATCCGTGCGGGCACCACGTTGTTCATCGTCGAGGGGCGTGACCCCGGTAATGAGGTCGCGAAGCGTTCGATGACCGATGTGCAGCAGGCAGTGACGCGCCCTGTTGAGTACTCGCTGCAAGTGTTGGATGGCCTGAATCAACAGCAGGCGCAGACAATGGCGCAACCGCAGAATCAGCCGACACAGGACGACCTCAATCGCGGGCCGCGCATGGTGTAGCGCGTCGCGACTACTTCACCCGCTCAACCTTAGCCCGAGTGTTGTACCCCTTCACCGCGAGATACCAGGAATTGCCGGAGATGCTTGGCGTGATGCGGATCTCGGGGCTGTCGAGCTTCGCGCCGACCAGCACTGCGCTGTCGATCTGGCTCCAGACCTGGCCGTTGTCGAGGGTGTAGTTGCGGCCTTTGCCGAAGCCGCGGAATTCGCCGCTGATGCGGGCAACGATGGGCTCGCTCGAGCCGAAGTGGAAGAAACCGCGGTTTTCCTCTTTGACCTTGTCCTTGGCCAGAGTCGCGGCTTCGGTGGCGGCGGTGTCGATCTTGCGACCCAGCCACACGTTGAGCTTCGCGAGTTCCTCCGGCGACAGCCTGTCGAGGCCGGCGGCCTTGAATTCTTCCGGACTCATGTCGCGTTCGATCGGTTTCTGCGCGAAGGCGGCGAGCGGCGAGAGCGCGAAGGCGGCGAGCAGCGCGAGCGGCAGCAGCGGACGTAAGTGCGACATGGGGGTTCCTCTGGGGATTTCGCCGAAGGCGGGACGCCGCTAGTGTAGGCGCACCTCCCCCCGGTTTCGAACACGCGTGTCCGCCGTCGCCGCACTGCCCGATGCCCTATTGTCGCTGCCGTCGGTGGCGGGCTTGGCCGCGCCGTGGCGGCAGGCGCTGGAGCAGGCGGCCGGGCCCGAGCCGTTGGCCGCGCCGGTGGTGGCCGAGCTGGCCGACACCTTGGGCGCGTTGGCGCGGCTGAACGCCGATGGCGACGTGGTGCTGGCGGCGATCCTGAACGACCTGCCGGCGTGGCGGGCGCGGATCGAGCCGCTGCTCGCTAAGCAGTGGCCGACGGTCGCGACCCTGCTGGAAGGCCAGCGCGCCGCGGCGCAGGTGTGGACGCTGCATGCCGCAGCCGTTGGCGGGCATACAGCCGGCGGCCGCAACGCCGAGGGGCTGCGCCGGTTGCTGCTGGTGATGGTGCGCGACCTGCGGGTGGTGCCGGTGCTTCTGGCGCGGCAGCTGGCGCAGATGCGCACCGCCGGCAAACGCCCCGAGGCCGAGCGCCGGGCGCTGGCGCAGCTGACCCGCGACATCCACGCGCCGCTGGCGAACCGGCTGGGCATCTGGCAGTTGAAGTGGGAACTCGAAGACTTGGCGTTCCGTCATCTCGATCCCGACCACTATCAGGCGATCGCACGCTGGCTGGACGAGAAACGCGGCGACCGCGAGCGCTACATCGAGCAGGTCAAGCGCGACCTGGGCGAGGCGCTGAAGGCGCAGGGCGTGGAGGCGGAGGTCGCGGGGCGGCCGAAGCACATCACCAGCATCTGGAAGAAGATGCAGAAGAAAGCGGTGCCGATCGGCGAACTCTACGATCTGCGCGCGGTGCGGGTGATGGTGAAGGACGTGCCGGCCTGCTACGCGGCGCTGGGCGCGGTGCACGCGCTGTGGACGCCGATCCCCAGCGAGTTCGACGATTACATCGCGCGGCCCAAGCGCAACGATTACCGGTCGCTGCACACCGCAGTCGTGGGGCCGGAAGGCAAGACGCTTGAAGTGCAGATCCGCACCCACGATATGCACGCGCAGGCCGAACTGGGCGTGGCCGCGCACTGGCGCTACAAGGAAGGGCGCAGTGCGCCCGCCGACGCCGGGCTCGATCGCAAGATCGAATGGATGCGCAAGTTGCTGGATGGCGGTCGAGAGGAGCACGTCCGCGAAGAGCCGGGTCGCGAGGATGCCGGCAGCGACGAAAGCCTGCACAAGGCCTTCGACAGCGAATTGGTCGAGGACCGCATCTACACGCTGACGCCGCAGGGCGACGTGGTCGACCTGCCGGTGGGCGCGACGCCGCTGGACTTCGCGTATCACGTGCACACGATGGTCGGCCATCGCTGCCGGGGCGCGAAGGTCGACGGCCGGATCGTGCCGCTGGATTACCGGCTGCGTAGCGGCGAGCGCGTCGAGATCCTCACCGCGAAGACCGCGGAACCGCGGCGCGACTGGCTGGTGGCGGCGAACGGATTCCTCGCCAGCGGCCGCTCGCGCGACAAGGTGCGGGCGTGGTTCCACAAGCTCGACCGCGCGCGCAACGTGCAGGCGGGGCGCGAACTGCTGGAAAAGGAACTGCGGCGGCTGTCGTTGCTGCAGGCCGACTTGGCGCCGATGCTGGCGAAGTTCCATGTCGAGACGGTGGACGATCTGTACGTGCTGGTGGCGCTGGGTGATGCCGGTCCGCACCAGGTCGGGCGCGCGCTTCTGGATCATGAGCGCGGCCGTCATGAAGCGGCCGAGCCTTCGCGCGACTCGCATCGCGACGCGCAGCGCGGCGAACTGGCGCGGGCGCCGCCGAAACTGCCGCGCACCGCGTCCGGCGGTTCGGCGTTCACGGTGGTCGGGCTGGGCAATCTGCTGCTGCAGATCGCGCGCTGCTGCCATCCGCTGCCGGGTGAAGCCATCGTCGGTTATCTCACCCAGGGCCGCGGCGTCAGCGTGCATCGCGCCGACTGCGCGTCGTTCCTTCGGCTGTCGGCCAACCAGCCGCAGCGGGTGCTGTCGGTGGAGTGGGGTCGCGTCGCCGGCGGCCACACCGTCAACGTGCAGGTGGACGCGGTCGACCGCCGCTGGCTGCTGAAAGACCTGGCCAATCTGATCGCGCAGGACGACGCCCATGTGCTGTCGATCCACAGCGACACCCTCGAAGGCAGCCGCGTCCGTCTGAGGATGCAGCTGCGGGTCCGCGACCATGAGCAACTGAGCCGCCTGCTGGGCCGCATCGACAGCCTGTCCGGCGTGGAGCAGGTGCGGCGGGGGTGAGGCGGGATCGGTGGTCTTGGTGGACCAGAGCCGATCGTTCGAATTCGGTATGACGAATCGAAACCGGCGTTCCGTTTCCTCTGGAAGGTTTGTGCTTGCAGCGGCAGACCGAAAAGCAATCCCCCGTAGCCCCTTTTTTCAAAGGGGGCGAAGCCTTGGCTGTCTGTGGGCGCCCTGCCGTCGATGAGGACCCTGTCCATCGATCAGTACCTTGTCCATCGGCCCTGTCCGTCGATGAGTGCCGTGTCCGTCGAAGTGCCTGCGGTGCCCTCCTGTGAAATGCCGAGTCATCGATGCGATCAAGCCGGGCGACAGTATCGGGCCGGGCGATATTCGCAAAAGCAGCGGCTGTTTCCCCCCTTTGAAAAAGGGGGGCAGGGGGGATTTGCTTTGCTTCTCCGGAAATCCGGATCGCGCGAAATGCCCGCACGCCAAGCGCCACACCTCCGACGATGAGGCGTTATCCTCTTGCCCGTGACTCCGACCCGCGAGACTTCGTTGCGGCACCTCCGCGCACATCTCCGTGCGCATTGGCTGTGGACGTCGGCCGCCGTCGCGGGTGGGCTGATAGTGGTGGTCATCGCGCTGCGCGGCCCCATCGCCGAGCGCCTATGGCCGGTGGCCGAAGCCGAGGCGTTGCGGCTGCAGGCCGAATCCGCGCTGCAGCAAGGGCGCCTGAGCGCCGCCGACGGCAGCGGAGCGCGCGAACGGTTCGAAGCCGCGATGGCGATCGACCCGGATCGCGCGGAATTGCGTTCGGGGCTGGCGCGGGTGGCGCAGGCGGCGGTGCAGCAGGCCCGCGTCGCCGCTGAGCGCAGCGCGTTCGCCGAAGCCCATCGGCAGTTGCGCCTCGCGCGGGCGCTGTCCGCCCCCCGCGTGCAGGTCGATGCGGTGGCCGAGATCCTGCGTCGGCGCGAAGCCGCGGTGGCCGGCATCGACGATCTGCAGCGCGTTGCCGACGCCGCGCGCGCGGCCGGGCGGCTGGACGGCGCGGCCGATGCGGCGTTGCCGGGGTATCGCCGGATTCTTGAACTGCAGCCGGCGCATCTTGCGGCGCTGGAAGGCCGCGAGGATGCCTTGACGACCCGCCTGCAGCAGGCCCGCGAGGCGCTGGGGCGTGGCGATCTGGCCGCGGCTGCGGCCGGCATCGCCGTGGCGATCGAGTACGACGCCGGTCATGGCGATCTGCCGGAAACCCAGGCGGCGCTGGTGCAGGCGGTGGAGCGGCAGCGTCAGCACGCCGACGCTGATCTGCGCGCCGGCCGCCTAGCGCGTGCCGGCGAAGGCTATCGCGCGTGGCGGGCCAGCGGCGTCGAGACCGATGCCGCCGACACCGGACTGCTGGCAGTCGCGCGTGCGCATGCCGCGCGGGCGCGCGAAGCCGGCGCGGATTTCCGCTTCGACCGCGCGAACGCGGAGCTGGCCGCCGCGCAGGCGCTGGTCCCCGATTCGCCGGAATGGGCGCTGGTGCGCGACGCCCTCGCGCGGGCGGCGCGTGCGAGGGAAACAGCCGGCCCGCGACTGCCGCAGCGGGTTTTGGAGCGCCGCCTGCGCACGCTGCTGGACGAGGCCGCCGCCGCCGAAGCCCGGGGCGACTGGCTTACGCCGCCTGGCGACAGCGCGTTCGACAAGCTGCGCGCGGCGCGTGCGCTCGCGCCCGACGATGCCGGCGTGCGTCGCGCCAGCGCGCGCATGCTGCCGCGCGTGCGCGAGTGTTTCGAGAACGAACTGCGCGACAACCGGCTGCAGCGCGCGCGGGTGTGTCTGGATGCGGGCATCGCGTTGACGGGCGACAGCAGCGAAGCCAACGGCGCCCGCGACCGGCTCGCGCAGCGTTGGGTGGCGGTCGGCGAGGAGCGATTGGGCAGCGGCGATGTCGAAGGCGCCCGCGCCGCGCGCGATGCCGCGCGCGGGCTCGATGCGCGCGTGCCGGGTCTTGCGGAATTCGCGGAGCGGCTGCGCGCGGCGGAGTCGGTGGAGCGTTGAACGCCGCGCCGCCACTGTAGAGCGGGTTTCAGCCCGCTGCTTCCCTCCGTGCCAATAGCGTTTCGAACCCCTGCCGGCTCGGCGACATCAGCCGCAGGCGCGGCCCAGCTGCCATCGCGTATCCGGTTCGTCGTGGGCCGGCCTGAAGGCCGCTTTACAGTTGAAAGACGTTCCGCACCGTCTCCCGTGCGGTCTCCAACGAGAAATTCCGCGCCACGCTGTCCAATCCGTTTCGGGCGATCGTGTTCCACAGCATTTCGTCTTCGTAAAGACGCACGACGGCGTCGGCGAAAGCCTGCGGATCGTCGGCGACCAGCACGTCTTCGCCGTCGCGCAGGTGCATGCCTTCCACCGCGCAGACCGTGGCCACCACCGGTTGGCCGTGGGCCATGCTCAGATTGATCTTGCCCTTCACGCCCGCGCCGTAGCGCAGCGGCGCGATCGCGATGCGGCCGCCGTCCATGTACGGATCGATGTCGGCGAGATGGCCGTGGACGATCACGCCGGGCAGCGCTGCCAGCGCTTCGATCTCCGGCGGCGTGTGACTGCCGATGCAGTGGAAGCGCACGTCCGGCAGGCGCATGCGGATCGACGGGAATGCGTCCCGTACGAACCAGCGCACGGCGTCGACGTTCGGCGGATGGCGGAAGCCGCCGACGAACACCAGGTCGCGGCGCTGCGCGAACGTTTGGCCGGCGCCTGCGATCCGGTGCAGGTTCGACAGCAGTTCCACGCGTGCGTCCGGCGCGTCGCTGCGCAGCAGATCGCGTTCGACCTCACTGACCACCAGGGTGATATCGGATTTCGCGATGATGCCCAGTTCCAGCGCGCGCGTGCGCTCGGCGGCGCGCGCCAGCGCCGCAGCGCCGGCCAATTCGGCGCCACGGCGTTCGCGAAGATAGTGCAGATCGACGGTGTCGAAGATCAGTCGCGCCTGCGGCGCATGCGCGCGCAGCAGCGGCAGTAATTCGCCGGCGACGTAATGGCGGCTGATCATCGCCGCATCGAAACGCGGCCCATGCTCGCGCAGCCAGGCCGGCGGCCGCGCCGCGAACGGCGCATGCCAGACTTCCACGCCGATGTGCTGCAACTGCGTGGCGTAAGGTTCGACGCGATGGCGGTCGGCGGGCAGGAACACGACGTGCGCGCCTTCCTCGCGCAGCAGCCGCATCAGGTTCACTAGCCGCAGCGAGCCCGAATCGTGGTCCGGACGCGGCGTCTGCGCGTCGACGATCAGGATCTGTTTCTGTTTCCGGTGCAGCAGTGCGGGGGTGGGCACGGTGTTCGCGGGCAACTGCTGCGCCAGCGCATCCCGGCGATGCGTGGCGAAGGTGTCGCGATTGCGCACCTGGTACGCCTTCGCGCCCACCGCGATGTCGGTGCCGGCGGTGCCGCCCTCGGCATGGATCACGCGCGCGGCCGGCTGGTAGATCACGCGCCTGCCGGCGGTGCGCACCGCGAAGGCGAGGTCGGTGTCTTCGTA
>JAYUUH010000468.1:0-3070 GCA_043754745.1 Lysobacter sp. | reverse complement strand
CAGTTCCAGCGAGTTCTCGGTTTCGCGGGTGGCGCGCTCGGCATCGTCGCCGACATCGCGCACTTCATCCTTGAGGTTCTCAATGGTCTGCTTCGACTCCTCGATCAGATCGGCGCGCCAACCCAGCAGGCGCTGGCGGAAGTACTCCAACTGCAGGGTGCTCATGTATTCCTCGTCCACGCTGGGCTTGTAGCCGGCGGGGAGGATCGGGCGGCCGGTGGCCTCATCGGTTTTATAGGGAATCACTTTGACCTGGGTTTTGGGGGCGGGTGCCGCTTGACGCGAAATCACGGCCACGGCAACTTTGCCGGCGGCCGGGCGCGGCGCGACCACCACGGGCTTGCCGGCGGCTTTCGCAGCCGGTTCGTTCGGATTGGGGCGCGGCCCGGGGATCGGCGGCTTGGTCGGCTTCGGATCCGGCTTCGGATCGGGATTGGGGGTCGGCGGCGGGGCCGGCGACGGATTGGGGGTCGGCACAGGCGCCGGCTTGGACGCGGCCTTGGCTTCGACCTTGGCCGGGGGCTTGGGCGCCGGAGACTTGGCGGCGGGCGTCTTCGCGGCCGGGGCCTTGGCCGGAGCGGCCTTGGCTTCGGGCTTCGGCATCGGCTTCGCAGCCGGCGCGAGCTTCGCCGCGGCCTTGGCGACCGGCTTCGCGGCGGGCTTGGCCGCGACCTTCTTCGCCGCTGGCTTGGCGGCCGGCTTCACGGCGCTCTTGACGGCCGTCGGCTTGACGGCCGTCTTGGCCGCCGGTGCCTTCACGGCCGGCCTGGCGGCGGGCTTGGCAGGTGCTTTGGCGACAGTCTTGGCCACAGGCTTCTTGACCGTCGCTTTCGCAGGTTGTTTGGTGGCCTTGCTGGCGGCCTTTTTTGCGGGTTTCTTTACAGCCACGTCCGAGAATCCTTCATATTCTTCCCTTGAGACGGGAAAGCGGGCTGTTATACCCTGCCGGGGCTACAGCGGCAACCTCGCATTTCAGCGAGGCTTGCAGGCTGCAATCCACCGCTGGATCAACGCCTTGATCGACCGTCTGCTGATCGCCGCACTCCGCTTCTACAAACGCTGGATTAGCCCCCTTCTAGGGCAGCGCTGCCGATTCGTTCCGACCTGTTCGGAGTATTCGATGGAGGCGATCCAGCGCTTCGGCGCCGGCAAGGGCAGCTGGCTGACTGTCAGGCGCCTTGCACGATGCCATCCCCTGTGCCCCGGCGGCCACGATCCCGTACCGCCGCTGGTGCGCCGCCCAGACCGAACGAGACCCCGCCCATGACCGCTCATCCCCCTACCCTCATCGTCAACGCCCGGCTGGTCAACGAAGGCCGCGAGTTCGACGGCGACCTGCGCTTCGCCGACGGCCGGATCGAGGCCATCGGCAGCAGCCTGTCGGCGCGCCCGGGCGAGATCGTGATCGATGCCGCCGGCAGCCGCCTGCTGCCGGGCATGATCGACGATCAGGTCCACTTCCGCGAACCCGGCCTGGAGCACAAGGGCGATCTCGCCACGGAATCGGCGGCGGCGGTGGCCGGCGGCCTGACCAGCTTCATGGACATGCCCAACACCAGCCCGCCGACCCTCGACCGCGCCGCGCTGGACGACAAATACCGCCGCGCCGAAGGCCGCGCCTGGGGCAACTACGCCTTCTATATGGGGACCAGCACCGGCAACATCGACGACATCCGCGCCATCGACCCGCTGACCACCCCCGGGGTGAAGATCTTCATGGGCGCTTCGACCGGCAACATGCTGGTGGACGATCCCGAGGTGCTGGCCGCGGTGTTCCGCGACGCGCCGACGCCGATCATCACCCACTGCGAAGACACGCCGATGATCGACGCAGAACTCGCGAAGTACCGCGAAAAGTACGGCGACGACATCCCGGTGGAGTTCCACGGCAAGATCCGTTCGCGCGCGGCCTGTATCAAGTCCACGAAGCTTGCGATCTCGCTCGCGCGCGAACACGACGCGCGTCTGCACGTGCTGCATATCTCCACCGCCGACGAGCTGGCGCTGTTCGAGCGCGGGCCGCTGATTCGCGCCGACGGCAGCCGCAAGCGCATCACCGCCGAAACCTGCATCCACTTCCTGCGCTTCGACAGCCGCGACTACGCGACCCGCGGCAATTTCATCAAGTGCAACCCGGCCATCAAGGACTCCGGCGACCGCGAGGCGTTGCTGCGCGCGCTGGCGGAAGACACGATCGATGTACTCGCCACCGACCACGCGCCGCATACGCTGGAAGAGAAGCGGCAGCCGTACTTGCGCGCGCCCAGCGGCCTGCCGCTGGTGCAGTTCGCGCTCAACGCAGCGCTGGAATGCGTACACGAAGGACGGCTGACCACCGCGCAGGTGGTGCAGAAGTTCGCGCACGCGCCGGCGCAGTTGTTCGATGTGAAGGAGCGCGGCTTCCTGCGCGAAGGCTATCGCGCCGATCTGGTGCTGATCGACGACACGCCGTTCGTGGTCGAACGCGAGCAGGTGCTGTCGAAATGCGGATGGTCCCCGTTCGAAGGCACGACCTTCCGTTCGCGGATCGCCTCGACCTGGGTCAATGGGCATCTGGTCTGGGACGGCCGGCAGTTGGTGGGCGGACCGCGCGGCATGCGCATGACGTTCGATCGATGATGCGGATTACTGCCGTGGGCGTGCTGGCGCTGGCGCTCTCCGCCTGCTCGACGGTCTCGAACACCGCCGCCCCGTTGGCGTCGAAAACGTCAGCGCATATCGCACCGCAGCGTCTCGCTTCGCTGCCGGTGTCGGTACAACAGGGCGCGCTGGTCATCGGCGACACCCATCCGGCTGCCATCGTCGAATACGGCGGAAAAGCGCTGCGGGTATCGCCGGGCGGACGATTCGTGTTCGGCGTCGGCCGCGATGCGAGCGGGCCGCTAGTCGTGAAGATCAACCGACCCGGGGTCGGCAAGACCGAACATCGTATCGCCGTCGCACCGCGCGACTGGCCGGTCGAAACCATCGACGGCGTACCGCCGGCCACGGTCAATCCGCCGCAGGCCATCGCCGCACGCATCGAGCGCGAACAGGCGCAGGTCGTCGCGCAACGCAAGCGCGACGACGC
>JAYUUH010000467.1:0-3071 GCA_043754745.1 Lysobacter sp. | reverse complement strand
GGAGCGGCGTCGATTTCGTCGTATTTGCGAGCTTCAGCGAACCCTTTTTTGGAAAGAATCGTGGTGATTGCTGCGGTGAGAGTGGTCTTGCCGTGGTCAACGTGGCCGATGGTGCCCACGTTCACGTGCGGCTTGGTGCGCTCGAATTTACCCTTGGCCATGACTATCTACCCTTGATTCTCGGTGATTTTGGTATTGGACGGGCCGAAATTGTCGGCCCGCCCAGGACTTGGTCAGTTCTTCTTGATGACCGTTTCGGCGATGTTGGCCGGGGCCTCAGCGTAATGGTCGAATTCCATCGTGAACGTGGCCCGGCCCTGCGTCAGCGAACGGATCGTGGTCGCATAGCCGAACATTTCGCCCAGCGGCACCATCGCATTGATGGTCTTGCCCGACGGTGTGTCGTCCTGGCCCTGGAGCAGGCCGCGACGACGGCTGAGGTCGCCCATCACGTCGCCGACGTAATCTTCCGGCGTCACCACTTCGACCTTCATGATCGGCTCGAGCAGGACCGGATCGGCCTTGCGGAAGCCTTCCTTGAACGCCATCGACGCGGCGAGTTTGAACGCCATTTCCGAGGAGTCGACGTCATGGTACGAGCCGAAGATCAGCTTGACCTTTATGCCGACGACCGGAAAGCCCGCCAGCGGACCGCTGGTGATGGTTTCGCGCAGACCCTTTTCGATCGCGGGAATGAATTCCTTCGGAATCACGCCGCCGGTGATGTCGTTGATGAACAGGAAATCGTTCTTCACATCTTCATCGGCACGATCGACAGCGGTCATCGGCGACAGCTCGATCACGACGTGACCGTACTGACCCTTACCGCCCGACTGCTTGGCGTGTTTGTAGTCCGACTTCACGTCCGACTTGCGGATGGTTTCGCGGTAAGCGACCTGCGGCTTGCCGACGTTGGCTTCGACGTTGAACTCGCGGCGCATGCGGTCGACGAGGATGTCGAGATGCAGCTCGCCCATGCCGGCGATGATGGTCTGGCCTGATTCTTCGTCGGTGCGCACGCGGAACGAGGGATCTTCCTGGGCCAGACGGCCGAGGGCGATACCCATCTTTTCCTGGTCGGACTTGGTCTTCGGTTCCACCGCCATCGAGATGACGGGCTCCGGGAAGATCATGCGCTCGAGGGTGATGATGTGGTCCTGCGAGCACAGCGTGTCGCCGGTGGTCACGTCCTTCAGACCCACGGCCGCGGCGATGTCGCCGGCGTTGACCTGCTTGATTTCTTCGCGGTTGTTGGCGTGCATCTGCAGAATACGGCCGATACGCTCCTTCTTCGACTTGACCGGGTTGTACACCTGGTCGCCGGAGTTGAGCGTGCCCGAGTAGACGCGAAAGAACGTCAGCGAACCCACGAACGGGTCGGTCATGATCTTGAACGCAAGCGCAGAGAACGGCGCCTTGTCGTCGGCCGGGCGGGTGTCTTCCTTGTCGTTTTCGTCGATGCCTGGCACCGGCGGACGATCGAGCGGCGACGGCAGCAGCTGGACGACGGCGTCGAGCATCGCCTGCACGCCCTTGTTCTTGAACGCGGTACCGCACAGCACCGGAACGATCTCGACCCGAAGCGTACGGGTACGGATGCCGAAGATGATTTCCTCTTCGGTCAGCTCGCCCTCGTTGAGATACTTGTCCATCAGCTCTTCATTGGCTTCGGCAGCGGCCTCCACCATGAAGTTGCGCGCTTCCTTGGCCGTATCGACCAGATCCGCCGGAATGTCGCCGTAGGTGAAGGTCGCGCCCTTGTCTTCCATGTTCCAGATGATGGCTTTCATCTTGAGCAGGTCGACCACGCCTTCGAAACCTTCTTCGGCGCCGATCGGCACCTGCATCGGGACAGCGTACGCGCCGAGGCGCGACTTCAGCTGCTCGACCACTTTGTCGAAGTTGGCGCCGGTGCGGTCCATCTTGTTGACGAAGGCCATGCGCGGCACGGCGTACTTGTTCGCCTGGCGCCACACGGTCTCGGACTGCGGCTGGACGCCGCCGACCGCGCAGAGCACGAACACCGCGCCGTCGAGCACGCGCAGCGAACGCTCGACTTCGATGGTGAAGTCGACGTGGCCGGGGGTGTCGATGATGTTGAAGCGGTGCTCTTCGAAGGACTTGTCCATCCCCTTCCAGAACGCCGTGGTGGCGGCCGAGGTGATGGTGATGCCGCGTTCCTGCTCCTGCTCCATCCAGTCCATCGTCGCGGCGCCTTCATGCACCTCGCCGATCTTGTGGTTGACGCCCGTGTAGAACAGGATGCGTTCGGTCGTGGTCGTCTTGCCGGCATCGATGTGCGCCATGATGCCGAAGTTGCGGTAACGCTCGATGGGAGTGGTACGGGCCACGGTGATTCTCTCGAATTGATGCCCGGCATTCGTATTGGACGAATACACGGGCCTGAATGGCCGGATGCCGCCTTGCGGCGGCCTCCGGAATCTCGATCTTCGATGCGCCGCGCCCTGCTCGGGATGGGTCGCACCGGGGTGGCGCCTGCATGCCGCTAGGCAAGCGCCGCGTGGGCGCCGTCGCCGACGCCCTCAGATCACCAGCGGTAGTGGGCGAACGCTTTGTTCGCTTCCGCCATGCGGTGGGTTTCTTCGCACTTCTTGATCGCGCCGCCGCGGTTTTCCGAGGCATCGATCAGTTCGGCCGCGAGCTTGCGCGGCATCGTGTTTTCGCCACGCTTGCGGGCGGAGTCGATCAGCCAACGCATCGCCAGCGCCATGCGGCGGGAGGTGCGCACTTCGACCGGCACCTGATAGGTGGCGCCGCCGACGCGACGCGACTTCACTTCGACCGACGGCGAGACGTTACCGAGCGCCTTCTCGACGAGCTCGAGCGAGTTGCCGTTCTTTTCATTGATGACTTCCATCGCGCCGTACACGATCTTTTCGGCGATGGACTTCTTGCCGCTCTGCATCACCATATTGATGAAGCGGGCAATGGTTTCGCTGCCGTGCTTGGGATCGGGCAGAACGGTGCGCTGAGGAGTTGAGCCTTTACGGGACATAGTCGATTACCAGTCACTGTAGGGTGGGCTTCAGCCCACCATTGCGGAATATCTG
>JAYUUH010000466.1:0-3080 GCA_043754745.1 Lysobacter sp. | reverse complement strand
CTTCGACCGTGCAGGCGCAGGGCGTCGACGCCGACTGGATCCTGCGCGCGCTGGCGCGGCCGGCGCCGATGCGCACCGATTTCGTCGAAGTGCGCGATTCGCCGCTGCTGAAGAACCCGCTGCGCCTGTCGGGCGAATACCGTCGTCCGCGCGAAGACACCCTGGTGCGTGAAGTGCGCGCGCCGTATCGCGAAACCACGACTTTGCGCGCCGGCGAAGCCACGATCGCCCGCGACGGCAAGCCGCCGCGCACGTTCTCGCTGTCGCGCGCGCCTGAACTCGCCAGCCTGCAGAACAGTTTCGGCGCGCTGCTCGCCGGCGACCGCGTCAGAATCGAGCGCGTCTACCGCGTCGTCGCCCAGGGCGACCGCGCGCGCTGGACGCTGACCCTCGCGCCGAAGGACAAGGCGCTGGCCGCGCGCGTCCGCGACATCACGCTATACGGCCAGGGCGCCGAACTGCGCTGCATTGAAACCCGGCCGGTGAAGGGCGAACCGCAGCGCACGCTGCTGGCCAGCGCCGCGCTGGCGGCGAGGGCCGACAGCAATGCGAAAGCGATGCAGGCGCTATGTCGGAATGGTGTGAAGTGATCGATGCTGCATGCCTTTGCTGTCATCCCGAGCGTAGCGGGGGACCTGCTTCTTCTTTGCGCTTCGCGAGGGTGCAACAACAGGTCCCTCGCCTTTGGCTCGGGATGACAGAAAACGGAACACGCACATGACCGCCACACGCCGCACAGTGCTTGCGCTGGTCTGGTTGTTGGTGCTCGTTGGCGCCGGGTTCGCGATTTCGCAGCGTCTGCAGGTCAGCGGCGACCTGCGCAAATTCATGCCCTCCGCCGAAACCCCGGCGCAGAAACTGCTGCTGGACGAACTCGGCGAAGGTCCCGGTTCGCGGCTGCTGCTGATGTCGTTGGCCGGCGCCGATGCCGAAACGCTCGCCGCGCAGTCGCAGCGCATCGTGCAGGCATTGGCGGCCGACGAACGCTTCAGCCTGGTCGCCAACGGCGGCGAGGACGGACTGGATGCGATTCCGGAACGCCTGCGTCCGTATCGCTATCTACTGTCGCCGGCGCTCGACGCGCAGCTGCTCGACGCCGCCTATCTGCGCGCGGAACTCGATGCGCGCGTGCAGGATCTCGGCTCGCCGGCGGCGGCGCTGATCGAGCCGCTGTTGCCATCGGATCCCACCCTCGAAACCCTGCGCATTGCCGAAGCGATGCAGCCGGCGAACGCGCCGCAGCGCCTGCACGGCGTGTGGTTCGACGATGCGGGTCGTGAAGCGCTGCTCGCGATCGAAACCAAAGCCGCGGGCTTCGATCCCACCGGTCAACAGCTCGCGGTGAGCGCGATCGAAGCCGCATTCAACGAGGCCCGCGGCCCCGGCAAAGCGACGATGACGCTCACCGGCCCCGGTGCGTTCTCGGTCGAGATCGGCGGGCGCACCCAGCGCGAAGCGAGCATGATCGGCATGGTCGATACCGTCGGCCTGATCCTGCTGTTGTTGATCGCGTACCGCAGCTGGCGCACGCCGCTGTTCGGCGTGCTGCCGCTCGCGAGCGCCGGTCTTGCGGGACTTGGCGCGGTTGCGCTGCTGTTCGAGGGCGTTCACGGCATCACCGTCGCCTTCGGTTTCACGCTGATCGGCGTGGTCCAGGATTATCCGATCCATCTCTTCAGCCACCAGCGCGCCGGCATCTCGCCGTGGGCGAACGCACGTGCGATCTGGCCGACGCTCGCCACCGGCGTGGCGTCGACCTGCATCGCCTACGTGACCTTCCTGTTCTCCGGCGTCGATGGCCTGCAGCAGCTCGCGGTGTTCACCATCGCCGGATTCGGCGTCGCCGCACTGACCACGCGTTTCCTGTTGCCGGGGTTGATCGATCCGGCGCCGCGGGGCTTCAAGAATGGCGACATCGCGACATCGCCGCGTCTCGAGGCCTTGTGGACAGCGGTCGCGCGCATTCCGCGTCCGCGTGCATGGCAGCTCGCGTCGCTGGCCGCGGCCTGCATCGCCATCGTCGCGTTCGCGCCCGGCGCGTTCTGGCAGAACGATCTGTCCAAGCTCACGCCGGTGCCGGCGGACGCGCTCGCGCGCGATGCGCACCTGCGCAAAGAACTCGGCGCGCCGGATGTGCGTTACCTGCTGGCGGTGCGCGGCGCCAATGCCGAATCAGCATTGCGACGCGTCGAAGCGCTGCATCCCAAGCTGGATACGCTGATCGAGCGCAACGCCATCGCCGGCTACGACAGCGTGGCGCGGACCTTGCCCAGCGCGCAGACTCAGCGCGCGCGCCAGGCGAAGCTGCCGACGCCGGACGCGCTGCGTATCTCGCTGGATGCCGCGGTCGCGGCCACACCGTTCCGCAGCGATGCCTTCGAGGATTTCGTCGCCGATGTCGAACGCGCGCGTACCGCTGCGCCGCTGACCACGCGCGATCTCGCCGGCACGCCGCTGGCGACGCGCGTCGGCGGCCTGATGCTCGAAAACGAAGACCATGCCACCGCGCTGGTATCGATGACCGGCTTGGCCGATCCGGAGGCGGTCGCGCGCGCCGTGAACGCATCCGGCGTCGAATTGCTCGATCTCAAGACCGCATCCGAATCGCTGGTCGAAGCCTATCGCGAGCGCGTACTGCTGGCGCTGGTCGTCGCCGCGCTGTTGCTCGCCGCGACCGTGTGGCTGGCGCTGCGTACGCCGCGGCGGGCATTGCGAGTGCTGCTGCCGATGGCGCTGACCACGCTGTTGATCCTCGCGGTGCTGCGCGGCTGCGGCGTCGAGCTGACGTTGTTCCATCTGGTCGCGCTGATCCTCGCGGCGGGTCTGGGCCTGGATTACGCGCTGTTCTTCGAGCACGCCGGCGACGATTACGAAGACCAGCTGCGCACGCTGCACGCGCTGATCGTCTGCAGCCTGATGACCCTGCTGGTGTTCTTTCTGCTGGCGTTGTCCAGCATTCCGGTGCTGCGCGCGATCGGGGTGACGGTGACGCTGGGCGTCGCCGGCAATTTCGTGCTGGCGCTGTTGATTGCCAGACATTCGGTTTCTGTCTCTGTGGGAGCGACGCAAGTCGCGACAAC
>JAYUUH010000465.1:0-3081 GCA_043754745.1 Lysobacter sp. | reverse complement strand
GCACAGCGACACCTGGGAAGATCACGATGAGCGCGTCGACCACGGCACGATGTTCTGGCATGCAGCCAGGACCGGCATCGTAGATGTCGCGCACTCGATCCAGATCGGCATGCGCACCTCGAATCCCGAAGACCATGGTTATCGCGTACTCGATGCGCGCTGGCTGCACGCGCATGGCGCCGATGCGTGCATCGCGGCGATCCACGAGCGCATCGGCGACCGCAAGTGTTATGTCAGTTTCGACATCGATTTCCTCGATCCGGCCTTCGCCCCCGGCACGGGCACGCCGGTGGTCGGCGGTTTCTCCACGCACGATGCGCTGCGGCTCATCCGCGGACTCGCGGGATTGAACATCATCGGCATGGACGTGGTGGAAGTGTCGCCGCCCTACGATCACAGCGAACTCACCGCGCTTGCGGGCGCGTCGATCGCGCAGGAGTTGCTGGCGGCGTACGCGAGCCGTTTTCCGGATCGGGGTTGATCGCGTCGTCGGGCGGCGTTCGCGGTTTTCCTGCAGAATCCATCCATGCGGAAACACCGCGTAGCCAGGCACGAAACCATGGAACAGTCCCACGACGAGACCCGCACCGCGCACCGTATCTGCCCGTTCTGCGAAGCCGCCTGCGGGCTGAGCGTGCAACTGCGCGGCGATGAGGTCGTCGCCGTCCGCGGCGACAAGGACGATGTCTTCAGCCGCGGCTATCTATGCCCCAAGGGCGTAGCGCTGAAGGATCTGCACGACGATCCCGACCGCTTGCGCACGCCGTTGATCCGCCGCGGTCGCGGTGCGGACGCGCGCTGGGAGGCCTGCGGCTGGGAAGACGCGTTCGCCGAGATCGAACGCAGGTTATTGCCGCTGCTTGATGCCCACGGCCGCAGCGCACTGGCATTGAGTTTAGGCAATCCCATCGTGCACAAGCTCGGGCTGCAGCTCTACGTGCCGCGCCTGGCGCGCGCCGCGGGCACGCCGAACGTCTTCAGCGCTTCGACGCTGGACCAGATGCCCAAACATGTCGCTTGTGGGCTGATGTACGGACACTGGCTGAGCATCCCCGTGCCCGACATCGAGCGCACCGATCTGCTGATCGTGCTCGGCGCCAATCCGATTGCCAGCAACGGCAGCCTGTGGACCGTGCCGGATTTCCGCGGCAAGGCGCGCGCGCTGCGCGAACGCGGCGGTCGCATGATCGTCATCGATCCGCGTCGCAGCGAAACCGCCGACGTGGCCGACGAACATCACGCGATCCGCCCCGGCGGCGATGTCTTCCTGCTGCTCGGCATGCTGCAGCATCTGCTCGCGAGCGGATCGCCGCGGCTCGGCGCTGCCGACGGTCACGTGACCGGTCTGGCCGAATTGCAGGCGGCGGTGATCGCATTCACGCCAGAGCGCATGGCAGAGGCCGCGGGTCTCGACGCGCCGACCATCCGCCATCTCGCCGACGCGCTGCGCGAAGCCCCCCGCGCCGCACTGTATGGCCGCATCGGCACCTGCACGCAGCCGTACGGCACGCTCTGCAGCTGGTTGATCGAAGTGCTGAACCTCGTCACCGGCCGCATCGACGCCGAGGGCGGAATGCGCTGGCCGCTGGCGCCCGCATTCCAGGCCAACAGCACCGGCGCAGGCGGTCGCGGACGCGGCGTGGTGATGGGGCGCCGGCATTCGCGGGTGAGCGGCGCGCCAGAAGTGATGAGTGAATTCCCGATGGGCTGTCTCGCCGAGGAAATCGACACGCCCGACAGCGAAGCCGGGCCGAAGGTGCGCGCCTTAATCACCATCGCCAGCAACCCGGTGCTGTCCGCGCCGAACGGCGGGCGCCTTGCCGCGGCGCTGGACGGCCTGGACTTCATGCTGAGCCTCGACATCTACCTCAACGAAACCACGCGACATGCCGATGTGATCCTTCCGGCGCTGTCGCCGCTGCAGGAACCGCATTACGACATCGCGTTCTCGCAGCTGGCATGGACGCATGCCGCGCGTTTCAGTCTGCCGGTGCTGCCGATACCGGACGACGAGTGGCCCGAATGGCGGATCCTGATGCGGCTCGCGGCGATGCTGGAAGGCCACAGCAACGCCGCCGATGTCGATGCGCGCGACGAAGACGCACTGAAGAAAGATCTGCGCGGCATGTTCGCTGCCGCGGGCGTGCCGGCCGAACAGCAGCCCGAACAGATCGCTGCACTGCTGCGGGCCAGCGCGCACCTCTCCGGCCCGGAACGCCAGCTCGATCTGGGCCTGCGCGCCGGTCCTTGGGGGGATCGTTTCGGCGCGCGACCCGATGGATTGTCATTGACGAAACTGCTCGCGTCGCCGCACGGCATCGATTTCGGCCCACTGCAGGCGCGACTGCCCGGCGTGCTGCGCACGCCCGATGGTCTGATCCATGCTGCGCCGCCCGCGTTGCTGGCCGATTTGGCGCGCGTGGAAGCGGCGCTGTCGCAGCCCGACGCGCAGGCGGCCGGCGAAGGTCATCCCATGATCGTGATCGGTCGACGCGATGTGCGCTCGAACAACAGCTGGATGCACAATCTGCCGACGCTGGCGAAGGGGCCCGAGCGCTGCCTGGCGCTGCTGCATCCGCAGGATGCCGCCGAGGCCGATATCGCCGACGGTGCGCTGGCGCGGCTGCAGGGCGCAGGTGGGCGCGAGGTCGTGGTCCGCGTGAAATACAGCGAGGACATGCGTCCTGGCGTGATCAGTCTGCCGCATGGTTGGGGGCATGATTTGCCGGGCACTGCGCAGTGGCTGGCGAGCGAGCGGCCGGGCGCGAATCTCAATGCGTTGCTTGATGAGGGGTTGCGGGATCCGATTTCGGGGACTTCGGTGTTGAGTGGGGTGCCGGTGATGTTGCGCCCGGTGCTTGTCTAGGATTTAGGGCTGGCGCGCTGAACCCCCAATTCATGGAACAGCAACTGCAGAGCTTCCGCGCTTTGCGCGGGTCACTTTCTTTGTCGCAAAGAAAGTAACCAAAGAAAACTCCTTACTGCCGAGGCAAATCTGCCGTCGGCAAGTTGGCCGGGATTTTTCGATGCGGCATCCTGCCGCGTCGAAAAACGGCGCACATCCTGTGCGCCGCCCTCCGG
>JAYUUH010000464.1:0-3087 GCA_043754745.1 Lysobacter sp. | reverse complement strand
GGGTTGACCACTACGGCGGTTATCGCAGCCAGAGCACGCTCGGCATCGTCGTGCCGGAGATGAAGGACCATCCCATCCTGCGCGGCATCGAGCGCCTCTGGGGACTTTCTCACGCCTACAAAGTCACGACGCTGGAAGGCGACAGCCGCCCGCTCGTGCTGGGGCAACCGCTTCGCGGATTGAAGCCGGACGACAAACCCGACGAGCGCAAGCCGCCCGTCCCCGCGCTGATTGACGATCGACTTCTTGTGCTTGTGCAGGTATTCGATCGGATCTTCGATGGTGAGGATGTGGCCGGCCGCGGTGCTGTTGCGATAGTCGATCATCGACGCCAGCGACGTCGATTTGCCCGAGCCGGTGGAACCGACGATCAGCACCAGCCCGCGCGGCGCCATGATCACGTTCTTCAGCACCTGCGGCAGCTGCAGCTCTTCGATGCTGGGGATCACGCTGCGGATCGCGCGGATCACCATGCCCACTTCGCCGCGCTGCTTGAACACGTTGACGCGGAATCGCCCGGCGTCGGCCAGCGACAGCGCCATGTTCAACTCGAGGTCGCGCTCGAACTCGGGCACCTGGCCCTCGTCCATCAGCGAGTAGGCGATCTTCTTGACCATGCCCGGGGGCAGGCCGGTGTTGCCGAGCGGATAGAGTTTGCCTTCGACCTTGATGTGCACCGGCGCGCCGGTGGTCAGGAACATGTCGGAGGCATTCTTGTCCGCCATCAGCTTCAGGAAATAGCCGATATCCATCGATGAAGCTCCCCGTGTCTGGATTCTGTGCAATGATTTTTTGATGCGGCGACCGGATCGCCGCATTGCATCGATCGAACAGGCTGATGACAATGAACCGGCATCATGACCGAGCAAGAACGACGATCCGACCATTCACCGGCCCTGCGACCAGCACATCCACTACCGACACGCACCTCATGCCCGCAAGCTTCGCACAAATGTCGCGCGTCTCGCAGTACCCGCGCCGGGTACGAAGCCACATGCCTACCGCACTGCTTGTGATCGCGCTCACGTTTCCCGTTCTGATCGCGCCGCTCGCGGCCGCTGCGCGGACACCGCTGCCGACGCACGAACTCGCCGCAGCCCAGTCCGCGGTGGCGCGGGCCGAAGGCGCGGATGCGGCGCAGTACGCGGCCGAAGCCCTGCTGCGCGCCAAGACCGCACTGGGCCAGGCCCAGGCGGCCTTGGCCTCGCGCAAGGCCGCGGATGCCAGCGGGCTGGCGCAACTTGCCGCGGCCGAGGCCGACTACGCCTATGCCCGCAGCCGCGACGCCATCCAGCGCAGCGAGCTGGCCCGCCGACGTGCAGAAATAGACGAGCTGCGCCAGCGTCTGGGCGTCGTGGGCGCGCCATGAACTCCGTCCGTGCCCTGATATCCATCGCGCTTTCGCTTGTGCTGTCGCTGCCGTTCGCGGTTGCGCAGGCAGCCGGGCCCGACCCGGATGTGGTCCTCCTCGGGCAGCGACTGCAGGCCATCGATACCGACCCCTTGCGCACTCCCTTCGCCGCCTACGAGCGGCTGCAGGCCCGACAGGCGGTTCAGGCTTTGCAGGCGGCCAAGCGCAAACAGAAGCCGCTGGCCCTGCAGATCGCCAGTATCCGGGTCGAAACCGCCGAAATCGCGGCCCTCACCGAATCTGGCGGCGCCGCACTGCAGCGGCTGGAGATCGAGCGCAGTGAACTGCTGGTGGAAGCCAGCCGCCGAGATGCCGAGCGTGCCCGCGCCGAAGCCGAACGTCTGCGGATCGAAGCGCAGATCCAGGCCGAGGAGACCGCCCGTCTGCGCGAAGCGGTGGAGGCCGAGTCGCGCGATCGCGAAGAAGCCGAGGGGCTGCTCGACACCGTGGCGGGCAGCGAGGCCGAAAAGCTCCGCCTCGCGCGCGAACGCGAGGCCGAACTGGCCCGCCGCGAGGCCGAACTGACCGCCGGCGGCCCGCTGCCGGCGGATCCTGCGCCCAAGCCCGCGGTCAAGCCGAAACCGAAACCCAAGCCGAAACCCAAGCCGGCTCGACGTTGATCGGCGGCACTGCTCTTGAATAACGTAGTGTGAACAACAACTTACATGAACTTTCCTGTGCCGCGCCGCGCCGCGGGTGATCCGGTCCCGGCCTGAGCGAGCCGTACAGGCAATGCTTGCCGAGCATGGAGGACAGGAGTAGGGTCGTTCTTGCCGGGGGTCCATTCGTCCTCTGGAGGACGAGCAGAGCCGATGACGCCGACGCACGAGTCACCGCAATACGATTTGATCAGGGCCGCCTCCCCCGGGGAGAATGCCGCCGCAGGCAAAGTGCTTGCGGATGCTCCGGACCGGAGCGTCCGCATCGTCATCGCCGAACTCGTCCCCGCAGCGCCCCGTGCCCTTCCAGGCCGGGGCGTTTTCGTTTCCAGGCCGGATTTCGATCCGGACCGTTCCGGCACCCCACGTTTCCCACCCCGTGATCCGGCCTGTTCGGCCGGACCGTTCAACATCCTGTGAGGAGGAATCCATGTTCGAAGGGCAGCCCCAGACCGAACTCGAAGCCTTGATGAAGGCCAATGCCGAATTCCGCCAGCTGTATCACCGCCACAAGGAACTCGATAAACAAGTGCTCGACGCCGAACTCGGTGTTTTGCCGATCGACGATACCCGGCTGGTGCAGATGAAGCGCGAGAAGCTGGCCGCGAAGGACCGCCTGACCCGGATGTACGACGCGCTGCACCACTGATCCACGATCCGCAGCGCGTGGACGGCGACGGGGGATCTCGCCCGTCGTCATCCATCCGGCGGAGCGCCCTGTTCCGGACGTCGTTCCGCCGTGCACCACGCCATGCCGCGTCCACGCGGTCGACGATGCGATAATCCGGCCTTTCCACTCCGAACTGGGCCGGCATGTCGAATTCTCCTTCGAACGATCCTTCGATCAGCGAGCGCGCAGTCCGCGCGCAGGCCATCCGCAAGCCCGCCATCAGCGACTCCGTGCTGGACCTGATCGCCGATACCCCGATCGTCCGCGCCCAGCGCCTCGACACCGGCCTGTGCACCCTGTATCTCAAGCTGGAATGCCAGAATCCCGGCGGCTCGATCAAGGACCGC
>JAYUUH010000463.1:0-3088 GCA_043754745.1 Lysobacter sp. | reverse complement strand
TCCCGCCACGGTCGGGGCGGGGGATATCTTCACCGCGCAGGCGCGGCTGCGACGCTATCTGCCGCCGACCCCGCTGCATTACGCCGAACGCTTCGGCTGCTGGCTGAAACTCGAAAATCTGCAGCGCACCGGCTCTTACAAGGTGCGCGGCGCGCTGAACGCACTGCTGGCCGCGCACGAACGCGGGGATCGCCGCCCGGTCATCGCCGCCTCCGCCGGCAATCATGCGCAGGGCCTCGCCTGGGCCGCCTATCGATTGAACGTGCAGGCGATCGCGGTGATGCCGCACGGCGCGCCGCAGACCAAGATCGCCGGCGTCGCCCACTGGGGCGCCACCGTGCGCCTGCACGGCGACACCTTCGACGAAGCGCGCGCATTCGCGATGGGATTGGCCGAACGCAACGGCTATCGCTTCCTGTCGGCGTTCGACGACCCCGACGTGATCGCCGGTCAGGGCACGGTCGGCATGGAAATCGCCTCGCTCGCGCCCGACGTGGTGCTGGTGCCGATCGGCGGCGGCGGCCTCGCCGCGGGCGTCGCGCTGGCGCTGCATGCGCAGGGGGTGCGGATCATCGGCGCGCAGGTCGAACACGTCGATGCGATGCACCGCGCGCTGCGCGGCGAACCCGAAGGCCCGCTGCCGGCCGCCACGCTCGCCGACGGCGTGCGCGTGAAACAGCCAGGCCTGCTGACCCGCGAGATCCTCTCGCGCCTGCTCGACGACATCGTGATCGTGCGCGAAGCCGAACTGCGCGAAACCCTGGTGCGGCTGGCGCTGGAAGAACACGTCATCGCCGAAGGCGCAGGCGCGCTGGCGCTAGCCGCCGGACGCCGCATCGCCGGCAAACGCAAATGCGCCATCGTGTCGGGCGGCAATATCGACGCAACGGTATTGGCCGGCTTGCTCGCCGACGTGCGCCCGCGCGCGCCGCGCAAACCGCGGCGGCGCGAGCACGACGATGCCGCGATGAAACCAGCGGTCGCCAAACCTGCTGCCAACCGATCCGTTGCCCGCGCCGGCCGGGCGACGACGCACGCTCCCGTCGTCGTCCCGCCGGCCTTCGCATCGACGGTCGCTGCCGCGACCGCCGCCACTGCCCCGACTTCCGCCATCCCCGTTCTGGAGGCTTTCGCCTGATGGATACCGACGTTACCCGCGAGCCGCCCGCACGGGTCTCGATTTTCGACACCACCCTGCGCGACGGCGAGCAATCGCCCGGCTGCAGCATGACCGCGACGCAGAAACTGCGGTTCGCGCATGCGCTCACCGAACTGGGCGTGGACACGATCGAAACCGGCTTCCCGGCCAGCTCTGAGAGCGAACTCGCGGCCTGCGCCGCGATCGTGCGCGACGTGCGCGGCGCCACGCTCGCGACCCTCGCCCGCTGCCACGTCGGCGACATCGAAGCCTGCGCGCGCGCGCTCGAAGGCGCGGAACGGCCGCGCATCCACGTGTTCATTTCGACCAGCCCGCTGCATCGCGACCATAAACTCGGCCTGAGCAAGGCCGAAGTGCTGGAGCGCGCGGTGATGGGCGTAACTCTGGCGCGACGTCATGTCGACGACGTGGAGTTCTCAGCCGAAGATGCGCTGCGCACTGAGCCCGAGTTCCTCGCCGAGATTTGCTCGGCGGCGCTGGCCGCCGGCGCGCGTACGCTGAATATTCCCGACACCGTCGGCTACACCACGCCGGGCGAGATCCGCGCACTCTTCGAGTATCTGCGCGCCAACGTCCGCGACGCCGACAAGGCCATTTTCAGCGCGCACTGTCACGACGACCTCGGCCTGGCGGTGGCGAACAGCCTGGCGGCGATCGAAGGCGGCGCGCGCCAGGTCGAATGCACGATCAACGGCATCGGCGAACGCGCCGGCAACTGCGCGATGGAGGAACTGGTGATGGCGCTGGAAACGCGCCGCGCCTATTTCGGCGCGACCACCGGCATCCACACCGAACGGCTGGTGCCGACCTCGCGCCTGCTCACCCGCATCACCGGCATGAACGTGCAGCGCAACAAGGCCATCGTCGGCGCGAACGCGTTCGCCCACGAATCGGGTATCCACCAGCACGGCATGCTGAAGCATCGCGGCACCTACGAAATCCTGCGCCCCGAGACTGTCGGCTGGGCGAAGTCGCAGATGATCATGGGCCGGCACAGCGGCCGCGCCGCGCTCGCGGATCGCCTGCGCGAACTCGGCTTCGCGCTGGAAGAAGCGCAGCTGAACCAGGTGTTCGGCCGTTTCAAGACCTTGACCGAGAAGAAACGCGAAGTGTTCGATGCCGATCTCGAAGCGCTGGCGCTGGGCATCGATGGGCGGGCCATGAGCGGCTGGCGCCTGAGCCGCCTGCACGTCAGCACCGGCGTTGGCGACGGCACGCTGCCCACGGCCAGCGTCGATCTGTGTTCGCCCGATGGCGAGCGCGTGACCGAAGCTGCAACAGGCGACGGCCCGGTGCATGCGCTGTTCGCGGCGCTGGCGCGCGGCACCGGCACGCATCTGGACATCGAAAGTTATCAGGTGTCCAGCGTCACCACCGGCGATGACGCACAGGGCCAGGCAAGCCTCACCGCCCGCATCCGCAACGATCAGGGCGGCGTCGATGAAATCACCGGCTCCGGCACCAGCACCGACATCCTCGAAGCCAGCGCGCAGGCGTGGCTGGACATCCTCAACCGCGTGCATCGCCGTCGCGCGCCGACGACAGCTGAAATCAGACCGATGCCCGAGACACCATCGAAAGAAGTCCTGAGCGCCACAGCGTGATGGACATGAAATATTTTTCCAACACAAGCGATGCCCCGCTTACCACCTTTGCAAAAGGGGGGCGCCGGTCGCGCCGCGATCGGCGGGGGGATTTGCTCTGCGGCGACTCCGGAAATCCCCCGTCCTCGCTACGCGAGGCCCGCCCCCTTTTGCAAAGGGGGCAAAAAAGAGTCGATTCTCCGCGCACTTCGGCGCAAAGAATCCATCCGTTCTTCATCGAGCCTTCTGCATGACTCCCGATCCGCAAAGACAGCAACCGAAAACCCTGTTCGAGAAACTGTGGGACGCGCACGTGGTCGTGCCCGAAACCGCCGATGCGCCCGCA
>JAYUUH010000462.1:0-9270 GCA_043754745.1 Lysobacter sp. | reverse complement strand
GTGCCCTTCGCGGTGGTGAACAGGCGCGCCGGCTTGGCGACGGTCACCGCCTGCTGCGCGTTGGCGGCGGAGGCGTTGTCCGGCAGGCCGCCGAGCTGGGCGACGATGTCGGTGTAGGCCTGCAGATAGGCGAGGGTGATGACCTGGCCGATCTCGGTGTTGGCGTAGCCGCTGGCGCCGCCGGCGCCGAAGCCGCTGCCGCCGAACAGGCCACCGCCTGCGCCCCAGCCGATGTCGGTCTTCTTGGCGCTGCCTTCGGCCAGCGCGACCTGTTCGGTCGAGCGCACGTCGGTGACCGTCAGCACCACGTCGGCGGTCTTCTTCTGGAAGTTCAGGCCGCCGATGGCCGCGCCGGCGCGACCGCCGACCAGACCGCCGATCAGGCCGCCGATGGCGTTGCCGCCGGCATTGCTGTTGCGCGAAATCAGATCGGGGACCATCACGTAGTCGGCGGCCTTGATCTGGCCCTTGCCGACGTTGGCGCGGTTGCGCAGTTCGCCGCTGGCGCCCAAGGCGCGTTCGCGCTGCGCGGCGTCAAGGCCGGCGCCGCGGTCCACCAGGGTGAAGCAGCGCGACTTGCTGACGAAGACCTTGATCAGCTTCGACGGGGCGGGCAGCTGCTGGCCGCTCCACCAGTCGGTGGCGTCTTCCGGCTCCAGCACGCTGATCGTGCCCAGCGGCTTGGCGCAGGTCGGGATCTCGGCCGTCTTCTGCTTGCGCTGGTCCTGCGCGCTCTGGCGCTGGGCCTGGGCGGGTGCGGCCAGGACCGCGGTCACGGCAAGGGTGAGCAGGCCGGCGTAGAGGGCGATGGATCCGCGGGATTGTTGGGTCATCAGAGTCGTTACCTTGTGGCTGTGCGGGTGGAAGGCGTGTGGAAGGGACTTGGAAAAACATGAATCGGTGCGGCGAAGCCTGTCCATGGCGATCTGTGCGGTCGTATTGTCGCTGTCCGTGGACGATTAACGAAATCCGCTCCCCGCCGGGGACACCGCGCCCGGCCCCGCATCCGGGCCGCGCCCGGCCGGGTACACTGGCTGCTTTCCCAGCCAAGCCAATGCCATGCGCGCTTCGATCCTGGCTCTGCCCCTGCTCGCCACCCTGATGATGACTGCCTGCAAATCCGAAGATCCGGCTCCGGTCGCGCCCGCGGCCAAGGCGCCGCCGGCAGCGTCGGCAGTGGTCGACGAACATTCCTATGCCGAGCCGAACAAGGTCGTGATCAAGGATCTGACCCTGGATCTGAAGGTCGATTTCGACACCAAGACCCTGGCCGGTATCGCCACGTATCAGCTGGACTGGAAGGACGGCGCCGCGATGACGCTGGTGCTGGACAGCCGCGAGCTGACCATCGCCAAGATCGAAGGCACCGACGCCAAGGGCGTCTGGGCGCCGCTGAAATACACGCTGGCCGCGGCCGACCCGGTGCTGGGCAGCAAGCTCAGCATCGACACCCCGCAGCGCAACCCCGAGGTGCGCGTGACCTACACCACCTCGCCGCAGGCCTCCGGTCTGCAGTGGCTGGAGCCGTCGATGACCGAGGGCAAGCAGTTGCCCTTCATGTTTAGCCAATCGCAGCAGATCCACGCGCGTTCCTGGGTGCCGCTGCAGGACACCCCAAGCGTGCGCTACACCTACAGCGCGCACGTGACCTCGCGTCCGGACGTGATGGTGCTGATGAGCGCCGACAACGATCCCAATGCCATCAGGGACGGCGACTACACCTTCAAGATGCCGCAGAAGATCCCGTCGTACCTGATGGCAATCGCCGCCGGCGATCTGGCGTTCAAGCGCATCTCCGACCGCAGCGGCGTGTGGGCCGAGCCAACCATGCTCGACAAGGCCGTGGCCGAGTTCGGAGACACCGAAAAGATGATCGCCACCGCTGAGGGTCTTTACGGTGCCTATCGCTGGGACCGCTACGACATGCTGGTGCTGCCGCCGTCGTTCCCGTACGGCGGCATGGAGAATCCGCGCCTGACCTTCCTCACCCCCACGGTGATCGTCGGCGACAAGAGCCTAGTCGCGCTGATCGCGCATGAACTCGCGCACAGTTGGTCGGGCAACCTCGTCACCTTCTCCAGCGCCAAGGACGCGTGGCTGAACGAAGGTTTCACCAGCTACGTCGAGAATCGCATCATCGAAGTGCTGTACGGCGAAGACCAGGCGGTGATGGAGAACGTGATCGAGCGCAACGAACTGAAGAAGGAATACGCCGAGATCGATCCCTCGCTGCAGGCGCTGGCGACCAAGCCCGGCGTGCTGAAGGACCCGGACAACAGCAGCAGCGCCACGGTCTACACCAAGGGCGCGTGGTTCCTGCAGTTCCTAGAACAGCGCTACGGCCGCGACAAATTCGATCCGTTCCTGCGCGGATACTTCGACCACTTCGCGTTCCAGAGCATCGACACCCGCCAGTTCGCCGGTTACGCCAAAACCCACCTGCTCGACAAATACCCGAACGTCGTGGCTCAGGCCGAGTTCGACGCATGGCTGTACGATCCGGGCATTCCGCCGACCGCGCCGCAGATGCAGTCCCGCCGCTTCGGCGTGGTCGATTCCGCGCGCCTGGCCTGGCTGGGCACCGGCAATCTGCCGCCGGAATCGATCACCAAAGCCTGGACCACGCAGGAATGGGTGCATTTCATCGAGAGCCTGCCGGACACGCTGACCCTCGCTCAGCTGACCCAGCTCGATGGCGCCTATCGGTTCACCGGCACCATGAACGGCGAGGTCGCCCAGCGCTGGTACCCGCTGGCGGTGAGCAACGGCTACACCCAGGCCAACGACGCCATCGCCGCGTTCCTGCAGCGCATCGGGCGCCGCAAACTGATCATGCCGACCTACACCGCGCTGGCGAAGACCGAGGCCGGCCTCGCGTTGGCCAAGCAGGTGTTCGAGCTGGCGAAGCCGGGCTATCACCCGATTACCACCGGTTCGGTGCAGAAGGTCATCGACGAAGCCAAGCCGGTCCCCACGCCGCCCGCGGCGGCGACCGACATGGCCGCGATTGCGCCGGTAGGTGCGCCGCCGGCCGGTGCGCCGGGCGACCCGGCGGCGCAGCCCGCGCCGCCGGCCAAGTGATGCGCTGAACCATGGCGCTGCTGTCTCCGCGCAAGGCGCGCATCGCGAACGGGATCGCCGCTGCGATCCTGATCGCGATGGCGCTCGCGCTGTGGTTCGATCCGGGGCTGGTGATCCGCGGCGAGTTCGCCAAGCAGCGCATGCTGCTGGGGGCGTCCTCGCACGACACCGTGGTCGACGACCACCGCTGGACCTGGGTCGAACTCAAGGCCGACAAGCCCGACGCGCCGACTGACGTACCGACCATAGTCATGCTGCATGGTTATACCGGCAGCAAGGAAAACTGGTATCGGATGGCGCGCGCGCTGCGCGGCCGCTACCGCATCCTCATTCCCGATCTGCCCGGCTGGGGCCAGAGCGAGCGCAGGGCCGGCGCCGATTACGGCTTCGTCGGGCAGAGCGCCCGCGTTGCGGCGTTCCTGCGCAAGCCCGAGGTCGCCGGCGGGCGGCCGGTGGTGCTGGTGGGCCATTCGATGGGCGGCGGCATCGCCGCGCTCGCCGCCGCGCGCTATCCCAATCTGGTCGCGCGGATCGGTTTGCTCGACGCCGCTGGCGTGCGCTTCGAGGACAACCAGTTCGGCAAGGACGTACTGGACGGCAAAAACCCGTTCGGCGTGAGCGACAAGGCCTCGCTGGAGCGCTATCTCGCCACCGCCTTCCACAACCCGGACACGCGGCCGTTGGTGCCGTGGCCGGCCCGAGAGATCTATATCGCCCAGCGCAAACGCGATGCGGCGTTCGAACAGCGGGTGCTGGACAAGATCGGCCGCGGCGACGAGCGCTTCCTGCCCGGGGCCGAGGCCACGAACATCTCGCAGCCGGCGCTGCTGCTGTGGTGCCGGCACGACAAGGTCATCGATCCCAGCGCGATGGGCCTGTACGCCGCGCGCATTCCGCACGCCAGCCAAGTGATGCTGGAAGACTGCGGCCACATGTCGCTGATGGAGCGGCCCGGCGAATCCGCCGAAGCGGTCGCGATGCTGATCGAACGCGGCCTGCCGGCCGGCCCACGGGAAGAATCGCCATGAATATGCCCGCGATGCGGGTGCTCGGCCTGGCGCTGGCCTGCGCAGTCTTCGCCGGCTGCGGCGAAGACCCGGAAGTCGCCAAGGCCGCCGCCGCCGAACAGGCCGTGGCGCAGGAAGCCAAGGCGCAGGAAGGCGCAGCCGCTTTCGATGACGCGGTCAGCAAGGAAAACTGGGCGCTGGCGAAAGCGCAGGCCGACGTACTGATCGCCCAATACCCCGACAGCGCCGCCGCCAAGCGCGTGCGCGGCGAAGTCGACGCCGTGAAGCAGAAACTCGACGACACCCGCGAAGCCCGGCGCACCGCGGCGCTGTGGAGCTACGGCACCTAAAGCGTGAAGGGCGGCCTGCAGCGGTCCTCGGCGATCTATGCGAAGGACGACGTTGATGTCGACGGCCGTGGCCCCACCCAGGTGCGGCTGATCTTCCGCGACCACCCGTCCTGGGGCCGCAGCAGCTACCTCGTGCTGCAGGGCGGCGACTTCGACTGCTATCGCGGCTGCCGGCTGCCGGTCGAACTCGACGGCAAGCCCGCGAAATCGCTGCCCGGCTCGCGCCCGGACACCGACGAAGCCATCGCCATGTTCATCGAGGACGAACGCACGCTGTGGAGGATGGCGCAGGGCGCGAAGACCCTCGAGATCGAATTCCCGGTGAAGGGCCTGGGCAAACGCAGCGCGGTGTTCGAGGTCGCGGGGCTTGACCCTTCGCGGATGCCGGGCTGGTGACGCCGGTGCGCTCAGGCTTGATGCGGTGTTTCATCATGATTCCGCTGGCGTTGTCGATCGTGGCGCTTGCGGGCTGCGACCGCGCGCTGCGTACCGAAACCGGCATCGAGGGCAGCGCCGAAGCGGGGTCGGGCGCTCCAGACGTCGTGCAGACCCCGCCATCGAGATGGTCCGCGCGCGGGCGGACGCTGGCTGCGCTGGACGACGCCACGGATGTCGTCCTGTATTCCCTGCAACCTTGGATACCGCCGGACGACAGCGCCGACTGGGAGCGCAGCCAGCGCGTCTGGTGCTTGGAGCAACGCTGCCTGCTCGACAACCGAATCCTCGGCGAGACGCCGTTGCGCACAACCGTCGACATGCTATTGGCGACCGCCGCATTGCGCGACGCGCTTGGCGGTGTCCCGGATATGGTCTCCGCATGCTCACCGGAATACCGGCACGCGGTCGGGTTCATCGCCGACGGCACGCGCCATCAGGTGCTGCTGTGCTACAGCTGCGGACAGATCGCGATGCTGGTGGACGGCAAGCAGCGCGGGGGCGACGAGCAAACCTGGGAGATGCGCGACGAGCGCGCGCTGGACGCGATCCTGCGCCGCGCCGGTGTGCCGCTGGCCGCGCGGGAGGAATGAGCCGCGTCGCGCGGCCGCCCGCTATTCGCCCAGGTACAGCAGGCCTCTGACAGACTTGGGTTGCCTGCCCATCGCGCCCATAATCGCGCCATGGACATCCACCCCGACCATCCCGACCACGGCTTCCAGTTCCCCGGCGTTTTCGAGATCACCGCCATGGGTCCCGCAGGCGCGGGCCTGGAAGAGCGCATTCCCGAACTGTTGGAAGCCATCGGCATCACGGTGCTGCGCGAAACCGTCGCCGCGAGGAATTCCTCGGGCGGCAAGTTCGTCTCGATCCGCCTGAGCTTCCACGCCGAAGATCGCGGCCGTTACGAGGCCGCCCACGAGGCCTTGCGCGCCGAACCGAGCATCAAGTGGACCCTTTGACCGCAACGTTGCACGCCTCGACGGAAGTCTGCGGCCTGCCGCGTTCCATCGCCGCCGCAGCCGGGATGCGGGCGGGATGAGCGGAATCTGGCGACTGCTTTACCGAAGCGTGCAGGCCTACGAGATGGAAAGCGCCGACCTGATGAAGCTACTGTTCGATGCACGCGCGTACAACCGCGAGAACGGCATTACCGGTCTGCTGTTGCATCACGACATCGGGTTCATGCAACTGCTGGAAGGCGAGCGGCAGAAGGTGCACGACCTTTACCGTAAGGTCGCCGAGGATTCGCGCCACCGCGACGTGGTGATCGAAATGGAAGGCCCGACGGTTCATCGGACGTTCCCCGAGTGGCAGATGGGCTATGCCGATGCGCCGGAATTCGAAGGCTATCCGGCGCTGGTCGGAGCGGGGTCGGAGCGCGACGCCATCGGCATGCTGCGGCGGATCGCGCTCACCGATGGCTACGTGCAGCGGATGCTGCAGTTCCTCGAAAAGCCGACCTGAGCACGACCATGTCCGACCCAGCACTCGCTTCCGTCGAATGCGCGCCGGCCCGGCCCGAACCCGGCATGGTTCAAGTCCGCGATCTCGGCCGGGTGGCCTACGAACCCGTGTGGCGCGCGATGCAGGGCTTCACCGACGCCCGCACCGCCGACACGCCCGACGAACTCTGGCTGGTCGAGCACGACCCGGTATTTACCCTTGGGCAGGCCGGCAAACCCGAGCACGTGCTGATGCCGGGCGACATCCCGGTGCTGAAGGTCGATCGCGGCGGTCAGGTCACCTACCACGGCCCAGGCCAGATCGTGGCCTATCCGCTGCTCGACCTGAAGCGGCTGAAGGTCGGTGTGCGCGACTACGTATGCAGGATCGAGCAGGCGCTGATCGATACCCTGGACCACTGGAACATCCTTGCCGAGCGCCGCGAAAGCGCCCCGGGCGTCTACGTCAACGGCGCCAAGATCGGCGCCCTCGGCATCCGCGTCCGCCGCGGCTGCACCTTCCACGGGCTGGCCTTCAACGTGGCCATGGACCTGTCGCCGTTCCACGGCATCAACCCCTGCGGCTACGCCGGGCTGCAGGTGACCTCGATGCTAGACTTGGGCGGCCCTTCCGGCCTGGATGCGGTCAAGCCGGTCCTGCTGGACAACCTGGCGAAGCAGTTCGATCTGCGGCTGCAGACCATGCCGTCGCCGGACCTGACCGCACTCGCCGCACTGTCCCCACTTTCCGTCGCTGCCGCCACAGCGGCCTAGGCCATTCCCGATGTCCATGCCGAGCCCCGTCGAGCCCACGTCCTCCGAGAAGCGCATTCCGCTCACCGTCGTCGCCGCCGATGCGCCGGCGTCGCTCGAGCCGGGCACGCTCCAGCCCGGCACGCTCCAGCCCGGCGTGAAGCAGGTCGCCGGCGACAAGATCGCGCGCTCGCCGGTGCAGTTCGCCGATGCCCCGGTTCTGCGCAAGCCGTCGTGGATCCGGGTACGCATTCCGTCCGGTAACGCGGTACAGAACCTCAAGGCCAAGCTTCGCGAAAACCGCCTGGTCACGGTCTGCGAAGAAGCCAGCTGCCCCAACATCCACGAGTGCTTCAGCCACGGCACCGCGACCTTCATGATCCTCGGCGAGGTCTGCACCCGCCGCTGCTCGTTCTGCGATGTTGCCCACGGCCGGCCGAAGCCGCCGGATGCCGACGAGCCGCTGAATCTGGCCCGCACCATCGCCGACATGGGACTGAAATATGTGGTGGTGACCAGCGTCGACCGCGACGACCTGCGCGACGGCGGCGCCCGGCATTTCGTCGACTGCATTGCCGCGGTGCGCGAACACAGCCCGAACACGAAGATCGAAATCCTCACCCCCGACTTCCGCGGCAAGGGCCGCATGGAGCGGGCGCTGGACATCCTGGCGACCAGTCCGCCGGACGTGTTCAACCACAATCTCGAAACCGTGCCCGAGCTGTATCGCAACGTCCGCCCCGGCGCCGATTACCAGTGGTCGCTGACCCTGCTGCAGCAGTTCAAGGCCCGGCACCCCGACGTGCCGACCAAGAGCGGCATCATGCTCGGCCTGGGCGAAACCATGGACCAGGTGCAGGGCACCCTGCGCGATCTGCGCGCGCACGACGTCGATATGGTGACCATCGGTCAGTATCTGCAGCCCAGCGCTCACCATCACCCGGTGATGCGCTACTGGACGCCCGATGAATTCAAGGCGCTGGAGGTCTACGGCATGTCGCTGGGCTTTACCCACGTCGCCTCTGGTCCGATGGTGCGCAGCTCGTACCACGCCGACAAACAGGCCGCGGATGCCGGCTTCGCCTGAGCCGGCATCCCGAAACGCACTGTCCTGCGACGACGACGCATTGTCACTTCGCCGCGCACCAGCGGACCCAGAGCGCCCGCGCGCTTTGTTTCGAAGATGAACATCAGCCCGACCGGCCGTCGGGTGGATGCATTCCGTCCGTCTGCCATGACCTTGAGCGGTGTGTGCGCGTCGAAACTTTCGGTACTCTCCAGAGTCGTAGGCTGGACGCGCCGGTTTAGCCTCGATGCATCCGCAGGCGGCATGCTCCTCGTCATATGTTCTGTATCCGGAGTTTTCACATCCCGGCTTGCGACACGCACGTCCCCACACGTTCGCTTCAATCAACGACGCATCAACCAACGAGACTGCCGATGAAAGCCGCCAAAGCCCTTCCGGTTTCCCTGCTCGCCCTCGCGCTCACCGTGCCGTTGGCGTGGCTCACCGCGCAAGCCGACGCCGGCAGCCCCAGCGCCGAGCAGGCCACCGCCGCGAAGCTGGTCTACGGCGTGCTGTCCGACAGCCGTTACGCCTACCGCCCGCGGGCGCTGGACGACAAGCTGTCGGCGGAGATGCTGGATCGCTATCTCGAATCGCTCGATCCCGGCAAGTTGTTCTTCACCGGCGCCGACATCTCGAAGCTCGACGCGTACCGCACCCGGCTGGACGACGCGATCAAGAGCGGCGAAGTGGCGCCGGCGTTCGAGATGTTCGCGCTGTACCAGCAGCGCGTGAATGCGCGCGTCGCGCACGCGCGCAGCCTGCTCGCGAAGGACATCTTCAGCTTCGAAGGCGACGACCGCTGGAACTACGACCGCGAAGACGCGCCGTGGGCCGCCGATACCGCCGAACTCGACAGGCTGTGGGTACAGTCGGTCCGCAACGACTGGCTGCGCCTGAAGCTGGCCGGCAAGCAGCCCGAAGACATCCGCAAGACCCTCGACAAGCGTTACGCCAACATGGCCAAGGGCGTGGCCGAGCTCAACGGCATCGACGCCTTCCAGACCTTCCTCAACGCCTACGCCACGTCGATCGATCCGCATACCGATTATTTCGACCCGCGTGCGGCCGACCGCTTCGAGCAGAGCATGAGCCTGTCGCTGGAAGGCATCGGCGCGCAGTTGCAGAAGCAG
>JAYUUH010000461.1:0-3106 GCA_043754745.1 Lysobacter sp. | reverse complement strand
GCTCCGCTTTTTAGCGTGTGGTGCCAGAAGTAGTCAGGTGGATTTTCTTTATACTCAGAGATAATCTGGTGGACTTCTTCCTTTCGCTTTTTTGCGGTCTCTGCGAGTTCGGGCTCAGACGCCGCAAGTGCGTCCAGCCCCTGAACGACTTGCATCTTGATTGTTTCCGCTAACTGCGGGATGCGCCCCGCCACCCGATTGCGCCCAGCAGGCACACGCTTCCACATGGCAATGATGTAGGTGGCAAGGACCTCACGATCTTCGTCTCTAAGCTTGAGCCGCTTACGGATCCGGTCTATCACGTCTTGGGCCGGGCCTTCGACAACGTTTGCTAAGTACTTTTCAAGCTCCTCAGTGTACATATCCGTTTCATTGGCTAGGGACTTGACCTGTGTTAGAAAAGAACGCTTTGCCGCGACGTCATGACCCCACAACTTCACTCCGTCGGCGAAACCGAGCAGGTAATGCTGGGGCAAGTAGTGGTGTCCCATAGCCGCCTAACTCTTATATCTAAGCCACATACACCGTCTTGATATTCATGAACTCATGAATCCCATGCTCCGCCAGCTCACGGCCGAAACCTGAAGTCTTGGTCCCCCCAAAAGGCAACCGCACATCGCTGCGCACGATCGCGTTCACGAAGGTCGCACCAGCCTGCAGACGCCGCGCGACCGCCTCGCCGCGCGCCTTGTCTGCAGTCCAGACGCTCGCACCCAAGCCGAACGCAGTGTCGTTCGCGATGCGAACGGCATCATCGTCGTCACGCGCACGCAGGATGCTCGCGGCCGGGCCGAAGAGTTCTTCGTGGTACGCGGGCATGCCGGGTACGACGTGGTCGAGGATGGTCGCGGGATAGTGCGAGCCGCCCTGCCCCGGCATGCCGCCGATCAATAACTTCGCGCCGGCAGCGACGCTGCGCAGCACTTGATCGTGTACTTCATCGCGCAGATCGGCGCGGGCCATCGGCGCGAGCGTGGTCGCCTCATCCGACGGATCGCCGACCGCGAGCTTGCCGGCGGCTTCGACGAAGCGCGCGACGAAGGCATCGGCGATGCCGGGCGTCACGATGAAACGCTTGGCGGCAATGCAGGTCTGGCCGGCGTTGCCGAAGCGCGAGGCGATCGCGGCCGGGATAGTGATATCGAGATCGGCGTCGTCCAGCACGATGAACGGATCGCTGCCGCCCAGCTCCATCACGCACTTCTTCAGGTGCTTGCCGGCGGCCGAGGCCACCGCGCTGCCGGCGCGTTCGCTGCCGGTCAGGGTGACGGCCTTGACGCGCGGATCGGCGATGACGCCGGCGGCCATCGAGTTGTCGATATGCAGCACACCGAAGACGCCTTCGGGCATGCCGGCGTCGCGCAGCACCCGCGCGATGGCGTCCGCGCAGCGCGGCACGTTGGTCGCGTGCTTGAGGACGGCAACGTTGCCCGCCATTAATCCCGGCGCGAGGAACCGGAACACCTGCCAAATCGGGAAATTCCACGGCATCACCGCGAAGATGCAGCCCAGCGGTTCGTAGGTGACATAACTGCGGTGCGCCTCGGTGGCGATCATGCCGTCGCGCAGATAGTCGATGGCGTGCGTTGCGTAGTATTCGCAGGCCGACGCAGACTTCTCGATCTCCACCAGCGCTTCGCGCCGCAGCTTGCCCATGTCGGCGGTCATCGTTGCGGCGATGGCCTCGCGCTGTGCGCGCAGTTGCGCCGCGACCGCGCGCAGCAGCGCGCTGCGCTCGTCGAGTCCGCGCGCGGCCCATGCGGGCGCCGCCTGCGCGGCCGCCTGCAGGATACGCTCGACCTCGGCCTCGCCGATGTAGTCGTAGCGATAGTCGACTTCGCCGCTCCATGGATGGATCAATTCGACCGTCATTCCGCTTGCCTCTTGTATGGGATTGTTTCCGCCACGCATGCGCGGCGGAATTCGACGACGCGGGCGCTGCGGTCAGCCGTTGTCCTGCATCGCCAACTGCATGTCACGCTGGCGACGGCGCTCCTCGCGGCGCATCCACCACCAGCCGATCACTGCGACCAGCGAAACGATGGCAACCATGATCGTCGCCAGCGCGTTGATCTTGGGATTCAGGCCGAGGCGCACCGAGGAGAAGACCTTGATCGGCAGCGTGGTCGAACCCGGTCCGGAAACGAAACTGGAAATCACCACGTCGTCGAGCGAGAGCGTGAAGGCCAGCAGCCAGCCGGACACCAGCGCGGGCGCGATGATCGGCAGAGTGATCTGGAAGAACACCTTCACCCGGTTCGCGCCCAGATCCATTGCGGCTTCTTCCAGCGACTTGTCGAGTTCCGACATGCGCGACGAAATGACCACGGTGACGAACGCCAACGTGAAAGTGACGTGCGCTATCCACAGCGTGAGCATGCCTTTGGGCTGGAAATCGCCCATGCCCAATCCGTTGAGCGCATTGCCCATCGACACGAACAGCAGCAGCAGCGACAGGCCCAGGATCACTTCGGGCATCACCAGCGGCGCGGTGATCAGCGCACCGAAGAGCGTGCGGCTGCGGAAATATCGCATCCGCGTCATCACCAGCGAAGCGAGCGTGCCCAGCACCACCGCGCCGGTCGCGGAGAAGAACGCGAGCTTGAGGCTCAGCCAGGCCGCGCTGAGCATGTCGCGATCGCGGAACAGCGCGCCATACCATTTGAACGAGAACCCCGACCAGACGCTGGCCAGCTTGCTCTCGTTGAACGAGTACGCCATCAGGATCAGGATCGGCACGTACAGAAACGCGAAACCGAGCGCCAGCACCGACCATGTCAACCAATGCCTGTGGAAGGCGCTCATGCCAGCTTCCCTTCCATTTCGCGCTGCTGCACACGATTGAAGATCAGGATCGGCACCAGCAGCAGGAGCAGCATCGAGATCGCGACCGCGGATGCTCGCGGCCAATCAGTGGCGGCGCTGAAATCGTTGACCAGTTGCCGGCCGATCATCAGCGTGTCCGGGCCGCCGAGCATTTCGGGGATGACGTACTCGCCCACCGCAGGAATCATCACCAGCATGCAACCGGCGATGATGCCGGCGCGCGACAGCGGCACGGTGACCAGCCAGAAGGCCTTGAAGGGCGAGGCGCCCAGGTCATGCG
>JAYUUH010000460.1:0-3113 GCA_043754745.1 Lysobacter sp. | reverse complement strand
TCCGGCTGTTCGTGGATCGTCGCGGCGTGTGGATGACGGTCGCCGTCGGCGCGCGCGGCATCCACGTCAACGGTCGTCCGGTCCAGCGCATGGCGATGCTGCGGCTGGGCGACGCGATCTATCTGGACGGCGTCGAAATGCTGCTGGTCTCCGACCGCGGGGTCCAGGCGCTGCCCGACGCGCTGCGCCATGTGCCCGGCGAATTCCGCGGCGACTGCCGGGTGCTTGTGCGCGGTGTCGGCGGTCGCTACCACGGCCGCAGTTTCACCCTCGAGGCGCCGCGACTGGTCGGTCGCAGCGACGAGGCCGATATACGCATCGACGACCCGGCCTTCGCCGAGCGCCATGCGCGGATCGAGATGATCGGCAACCAGGTCGTGCTGCGCGATTTCGGCAGCGGCGACGGCAGCGTGGTCAACGGCGAGCCGATGCGCGATGCGCTGCTGTCGCCGGGCGACCAGATCGTGTTCGATGTCCACCACCGGTTCGTGATCGAAGCGCCGGCCAGCAATACCTCGCAGCTGGCCCGGGTCGCGGCCGCCGAAGATGCTGCCGAAACCGTGCCGGCCCCGCGCCGTCGTGGCCGGCGGCTGCCGTGGCTGCTGCTGGCGGCGGCGCTGCTGGCGTCGGTGATCGCGGCGCTATTGCTGTTGGGCGTCGGCTGAGCGCGCTGCGGGCGCATGCCGTTTCCGCCACCACTTCCATATCCGCCAGCCCAGCAACAGGGCGAGGATCCCGGCGTACAGCGCCGGCTCGCGGATGTCGGATTTCACCAGCCACCAGAAATGCAGCACGGCCAGCACGCCGATGGCGTAGACGAGCTTGTGCAACTGCCCCCAGCGCCGGCCGAGGCGCCGGATCCAGCCCTGCGTGGACGTGATGGCCAGCGGCACCAGCAGCAGCCAGGCCGCGAAACCGACAGTGATGTAGGGACGTTTCGCGATCTCCTCGAAGATCTGCAGCCAATAGCCGCGCAGGTCCAGCCCCAGATAGGCCGCGAAGTGCAGGGTGGCGTAGGCGAAGGCGTACAGCCCGAGCATGCGCCGGAAGCGGAGCACTACCGCCTGGCCCGTCAGCTGGCGCAGCGGCGTGACCGCCAGCGCGATCATCAGGAAGCGCAGCGCCCAGATGCCGAGGCGATGCTCGACCTCGGCCACGGGATCGGCCCCGAGCGCATCGCTGCCGGTCTTGAACACATCCCAGAACTGCCAGGCCAGGATCGCCAGAGGCGTCATGCACAGCGCATGGACGATGGTTTTGGCGGCGATGAGGCGGGGTGAGCTTTTCGGCATGAGCTGCAGCATCTCTATCTGTAGAGCGGCCTTCAGGCCGCTGTTTTTCGGGTTGTGACAAGCGGCGGACGGCAAGCGGGCTGAAGCCCGCTCTACAGAACCAGGCTCGTCAGAACCACTTCTTGAGATCGAGCCCCTTGTACATCCCCGCCACCTGTTCGGCGTATCCATTGAACATCCGGGTCGGGATGCGTTCGGCGAACAGCTTGCTGGCCGTGCCGCTGATCCGGCGTTCGCTTTTCTGGGTCCAGCGCGGGTGGTCCACGTTCGGGTTCACGTTGCTGAAAAACCCGTATTCCGACGGCTGCAGGTCGTTCCACGCGGTCGTCGGCATTTTCTCCACGAATGCGATCCCGATGATCGATTTAATGCTCTTGAAGCCGTATTTCCACGGCACGATCAGCCTGACCGGGGCACCGTTCTGCTGCGGCATCGGCTTGCCGTACAGCCCAGTGGCCAACAGCGTCAGCGGGTGCATGGCCTCGTCGATGCGCAAGCCTTCGCGGTACGGCCAATTGATCGAGTCGTAGCGCACGCCGGGCATCTGCTTCGGGTCGGCCAAGCTGGTGAAGGCCACGTATTTGGCTTTCGAGGTCGGCTGGAACTGCTTCAGCACGTCGCCCAGCGGCACGCCCAGCCACGGGATCACCATCGACCAGCCTTCGACGCAGCGCAGCCGGTAAATGCGCTCCTCCGGCTTCAGGCCTTTGAGCAGATCGGTCAGGTCGAGCTTGCCCGGTTTGGCGCATTCCCCGGAGACGGCAACCGTCCACGGCCTAGTCCGCAGGGTCTTGGCGGCTTGGGAGGGATCGGCCTTGCCAGTCCCGAACTCGTAGAAGTTGTTGTAGCTGGTCACGTCCTCCAGCCGGGTCAGTTCTTCGGTGGTCCGGAAGCCCGATTTCAGCTGCGCCGGGCTGGCCTTGATCTTGGGCGGCGGCGGGGGCTCGGCCTCGGCGCAGCCCGACAGGGCGAGGGCCGGGCCGGCGGCCAACAGACCGAGCAAGCGGCGACGGTCGCGATAGATGGCTTCGTCGGTGATCTCGGAGGCTGGAATGCGCAAGGCATCGCGCAGGGAAGCGGGGAGGGGCATGGGCGTGTCCGTGGAGCAGGGGAGTCGACTATAAGACGGGCGAAGTAAGCATTCGGTTGCGCGGCATCTGCAAATTTCTTTTCGGCATTCCCGCACCTCCCAAAACGATGCTGCGCTGCGGCATACTCGGCGGCCACCCCATACCCACGGAATTCCCGATGTCGCGCGCCTTCAACTTCAGTGCCGGTCCCGCCACCCTGCCCGAGAGCGTCCTGCGCCAGGCTCAGGACGAGATGCTGGAATGGCGCGATTCGGGCGCTTCGATCGTCGAGCACAGCCACCGCGGCCCGGAGTTCATCCAGGTCGCCGCCGAGGCCGAGGCCGATCTGCGCACGCTGATGTCGATTCCGGACGATTACGCGGTGCTGTTCCTCGGCGGCGGCGCCACCACCCAGCAGGCGCTGATCCCGCTGAATTTCGCCGCGCCGGGCCAGGCCGCCGATTACGTGGTCAGCGGTCACTGGGGCAAGACCGCGATCAAGCAGGCCAAGCCTTACCTGGACCTGCGCGTTGCCGCCACCAGCGAGGCCGGCGGTTTCCGCGACATTCCGGCGCGCGACAGCTGGCAGCTCTCGGCCGATGCGGCCTACGTCCACATCACCGCCAACGAAACCATCCACGGCGTCGAATTTCGCGAGGTGCCCGACGTCGGCAGCGTGCCGCTGATGGGCGACTTCAGCTCCAGCATCGTCTCCGAGCTGCTGGACGTGTCGAAGTTCGGCGTGATCTAC
>JAYUUH010000459.1:0-9331 GCA_043754745.1 Lysobacter sp. | reverse complement strand
GGGGCAGACTGTCCGACCATACCAGAGCCTGCCCGCGTGACCGGTTCCGCACTTCCCGTCATCACGACCCTCTCCGCGGTCATTGTGGTTGCCGCCCTGGCATTGGCTTGGCGCGTCTTGCGCCGTGGCTCTCCGCGCCAGCGGGCCTTCACGCGCCTGCTGGACGCCGCCGACGCGCTCGAAGCGAGACTGCGCACCGCAAAAGCCGAAATCGAGGCGATCACCGGCGATGAGGACGAGAGCGTTCGCGCCGCCCTGCAGGAGATGCTGCGCCAGCGGCTGTGGCTGCAGCAGCACGGCGAGACCGCCTCGATCCAGACTCTGGACGAACTCCGCGCCTCGATCGACCAGGCCCGTTCCCGGATCGACCAGCAGTTGATCGAGGTCGAACGCGCCCGCGGCGCCGCTCCCTGAGCCCGCGCCCGCAGCCCGATGCCGACGAAACCATGCCCAGCCTGACGCTCGCCTCGACTTCGGTCTATCGCCGCACCCTGCTCGAGCGCCTCGGCCTGCCCTTCGCCATCGCACGGCCGGAGGTCGACGAATCGCCGCTGCCCGGAGAGTCGCCGCAGGCCTTGGCGGAACGGCTGGCCCTGGCCAAGGCCGAGGCGGTCCTCGCCCGGTCCGACGATGGCGTCTGGGTGATCGGCTCCGACCAGGTGGCCGAGCTGGACGGCTGGCCGCTGGGCAAACCCGGCAGCCACGCGGTCGCGGTCGCGCAACTGCAGTCGATGTCGGGGCGCGAGGTGCGGTTCCTGACCGCGCTCTGCCTCGCCGGCCCGGACGGGCGCCGGCTGCGGGCGCTGGATGTCACGACCGTCCGCTTCCGTGAGCTGGGCGACGACGAGATCGAACGCTATGTCGCCCGCGAGCAGCCGCTGGACTGCGCCGGCAGCTTCAAATCCGAAGGACTGGGCATTGCCCTCTTCGAAGCGATCGAGAACCGCGACCCGACAGCGTTGATCGGCCTGCCGTTGATCGCCACTGCACGGCTGTTGCGCGAGGCGGGGTTTGTGGTGCCGTGAAGAACAAAATGTAGAGCGGGCTTCAGCCCGCTGCTTTTAGATTTCGATGTCGTCAAAACCCTGATCGATTTATTTGCATCAGCCGCAGGCGCGGCCTCAACTCTCGTTGCATCCCCGGTTCGTCGTGGGCCGGACTGAAGTCCGCTCTACGAACGCGTTACCTCAAACGCACGCGTTGTTCCGGCCAATCCTCGACGCTGCCGTCGCGCCCGTGCAGCCTCAGCCCCAGCCAATAGGCTCCCGCCGGGCGATTGCCCAGATCGACTTCGGCGCGGAAACCGACCTTCGGCTGCTGCGGATCGGTGGAGCCGCCGTCGCGCCATTTCGCCCAGAACCCTTCGACTTCGGGACGCGCCAGGCCGTATTCGGCCTCAGCGACGGGTTCGCCGTCGATCAACACCTCGACGCGTGCCAGTCCTACGCCGTCCTTGAACGCCCAACCCAGTATCTCGAACCGGTTCGCGACCGCATCGCCCGCTGCCGGACTGTCGAGCCACGCCATCGCCGGCGCGACGCATTCGCCATCGGCAGCCATCGGCGGCAGCGCAAACAGCAGGAAACGCTGACGGCCGCGATCGATGTTCAACACCTTGGGCGGCGGCAGCGGCCCGACCATCGCGCAGAGGGTGTGATAACGCTGCAATTGCTCGCGATAGCCGACATCGGTGGCACCCACCACCAGCAGCAACGGCGCATCGACGCGATCGATGCGCCCGTCGCGCTGCAGCCCCCAGAGCCGCAGCTGCGGCGCACGGCCGTGGTGATGATTGAGCGGGTGATCGAGCACCCGGATATCGGGGTCGTCCAGCGCAAAACCCAGCTCGGCGCCGATCTTGAAGTTGTCGGCCAGCAGTCGCGTGCCGGCTGGCATCCGCGCGCGCATCGTGTCGACTTCGCGCGCCAACACATTCCAGCCGGCGAAATTCGAGGGATACCACTTGCTGGCCGCGCTGCGTTCGCGCACGCCCGGCGACGAGACCGCGGCGTAATAGCCCAGGCCGGCGAAAAGCCCCAGCGCCGCCAGCGTCCATGCGGCACGTTCGAACGATTTCGACCAGCGCGACAGCGACAGCGGCGCCAGCGGCAGCAGCGCGAGATAGGCCGGCAGCGGCCAGTGGAAACTCACGCGCTCGCTGTCGGCGAAAAAACCCAGCGCGAAAAACCCGGACAACACCAGCAGGCCCGACCACGCCAGATAGCGCCTACCGGCCGAAGAATCCGCGCTGCGCTGCGCGATGCCGGCGCGCAGCATCGCGAACAGCAGCAGCGGCGTGACCACAAGCGCCTGCACCGCGACGAACAGCAGGCCATCGGGATGAAACGCCCAGGGATGACGTTCAACAAGCTGGAAACGCAGGCCGGCATCGGCGTTGTCCAGATTCCACAGCAGCAGCGGCAGCCATGCGAGCGCGCCGAGCGCCACCGCCAGCCACACCCGGATCCCCCTCAACGCACGCCGGCCCTCCGGCAGCATTAGCATCGCCACGAAACCGACACCGATCACCGCGACGAAGCGGTAGTGCGTGAGCCCGCCGATGACGAGTCCCGCTGCAAGCAGCGCGACCGCCGTCCAGGTCGTCCCGCGCATCAGCCGGCTGCCTGCATCCAGACACAGCACCGTCGCCAGCGCGAGCGGCACATCCGGCAGCGCCAGCACGCCGAGCGTGCCGAGCAGCGGCAATAGCACCGTGAGCATGCCGGCTTGCCAGGCGTGCGCAGGCCCGGCTTCGCGCCGCGCGATGGCGGCGACCCACCACGGCAGCAGCGCCGCGATCACCAGAAATGGCCAACGCACACCCAGCAGACCGTGACCGCCGACCTCGACGCCCAGCCGCGTCAACCACGCGGTGAGTCCGGGCAGATCCGAGTACGCCCAGGCCAGATGGCGGCCTTCCTGCCAATAGAACGCTTCGTCCACGAACAACGGCAGACGCGCGGCCAGCGCGCACTTGAACAGCGTCGCCGCCGCCCAGAGCGCGATGAATGTTCGTTTCGCCGAATCCGTCTGCTGTTCCAATGCGTAGTCTCGTTACACTGCCGGAAAGTGTCCGCAAAGCCTTTGGGAGAATCCCGTGACGCCTGCTGTTGAACCCCGTACATGCTAAACGACGCGCAGATCGACGCCCTCAAACGCGCCCAGGCGCAGGTCAATCAACTGGTGCTGGGCAAGCCGCAGGAAGTGCGCCTGGCCTTCGTCGCCCTGCTCTCCGACGGCCACGTGCTGATCGAGGATCTGCCCGGACTGGGCAAGACCACGCTGGCGCATGCGCTGGCGGCCAGCCTCGGCTTGGGCTTCCAGCGGGTGCAGTTCACGTCCGACCTGCTGCCTTCGGACATCGTCGGCGTGTCGGTGTTTGACGCCCAGGCGCGGAATTTCCAGTTCCATCCCGGCCCGGTGTTCGCCCAGGTGCTGCTGGCGGACGAGATCAACCGCGCGCCGCCGCGCACGCAGAGCGCATTGCTCGAAGCGATGGCAGAACATCAGGTGACTGTCGACGGGATCACCCACCCTTTGCCCGATCCGTTCTTCGTGATCGCGACCCAGAACCCGGTCGATCTGTCCGGGACTTATCCGCTGCCGGATTCGCAGTTGGACCGCTTCCTGCTGAGGCTGCATCTGGGCTATCCGCCCGAGGATGCGGAAAGAGCGCTGCTCGCCGGCAGCGACCGTCGCGATCTGATCGCGCGCAGCGAAGCGGTGCTCAGCGGCGACGACGTGCGCGCGCTCCGCCGCGCTGTGAGCGAAGTCCACGCCAGCGAAGCGCTGATCGCCTATGTGCAGAAACTGATGGCGCGCAGCCGCCATCACCCGGGCGTGCGCGTCGGCCTGTCGCCGCGCGCGGGTCTGGCGCTGCTGCGTGCGGCACGCGCGCATGCGCTGCTGCTCGGCCGCGCGCACGCGCTGCCGGACGACGTGCAGACGTTGTTCATTGCGGTGGCCGCGCACCGGCTGGTGGCCGACGCCGACGGCGGCGACGGCACCGCGTTGGCGAAATCGATCCTGCACGCAGTGGCGGTGGACTGATGAAGGATTCGCCCCCCACCCTCGCCCGCTGCGCCCGTTCTTTCCTCTCCCCGCATGCGGGCAGACAACCCAAAGGTCGGGTGAGCCGCGCATGACCGACAGCGGCCTGCGCGGCTGGATCGAGCGTCGTGCGGCGAAGTGGATCAAGCCGCGCGCGCCCGAAGCGCTGCCGGTGACCTTCGATCGACGACGCATCTACGTATTGCCGACCGGATTCGGTCTGTTCTTCGCGGCGCTGCTGGTGGCGATGCTGTTGGGCGCGTTGAACTACAACAACAACCCGGCGCTGCTGCTCGCGCTGCTGCTGGGCGGCGCGGCGCATACCGGCCTGTTCGCCGCGCACCTGCAACTCTCGGCGCTCAGCATCACCGCGATCGGCGCCGAACCGGTCAGCGCCGGCAAGCCGCTGCAACTGCGCCTGCATGCGCGCGCCGAGCCCGGCCGCGAACGGCGCGGGCTGCGCATCGCCTGGGGCCGGCACACCGCGTTCCTGTCGCTGCATCAGGGCGCCGGCGAAGCGGTGATCGAACTGCCCACCGAACGTCGCGGCTGGCTGGAGCCCGAACGCCTGCGGATCTCGACCACCCGTCCGCTGGGTCTTGTGGTGGCCTGGAGCTACGTCTGGCCGGAGCGGCCGTTGCTGGTGTATCCCGCGCCCGAAACGAACGGACCACCGCTGCCCGAAGGCGGCGGCGATCGCGCCATCGCCCGCCTGAATCCCGCCGGCGACGATGTCCATCATCTGCGCAGCTATCGTCGCGGCGATTCGCGCCGCGCCATCGCCTGGAAACCGTCGGCGCGACGCAACGAACTGCTGGTGCGCGAATACGAGCAACCGCTGGGCGCCGACATCGATCTCGACTGGCGTCCGCTCGCCACCCTGCCCTACGAGCACCGCATCCGCCGGCTCGCGCGCTGGGTGGACGAAGCCGAGCGCGACGGTCGCCGCTATCGACTCCTGCTGCCCGGACAAGCGCCGCTCGGCCCGGCGCAGGGTGCGCTGCACCGTCACGCCTGTCTGAAGGCGCTGGCGCTGATGCCGGAAGCTTTCACTCCTCCCCCTGCGCGCCGCGCGGGGGGAGGTCGGGAGGGGGGCGGGCGGTGACGACTGCATCCGATTCACCACCGCTTTCATCCCGCTCAAGCGCTCGTCTTCAAAGCGAGAGCGGGAAACAAGCCGACGGACCGACGCTCGAATCCATCGCCCGACGCTGGACGCTGCTGGCTGCGGGCGCCTGCCTGCTGCCGCTGCTGCTGCAGGTGCAGCCGATGCTGGCGCTGGGCATCGGCTCGGTCGCGGTCGCGGTGCCGATGCTGGCGCGAGAGGGCCGCGCGCCCACCTGGCTGCGGCTGATCCTCATCGTCGCCCTGATCGGCGCGGTGATGACGCTCTACGACTACCGCTTCGGCCGCGATACCGGCTGCGCATTGCTGGCGACGATGCTCGCGTTGAAGCCGGTCGAGATGCGCTCGCTGCGCGATGCGCGCAGCCTGCTCGGCTTCGCGCTGTTCGCGCCGTTCGCGACTTTCCTGCTTGACCAGGGGCCGCGGTCGCTGACGCTGGGGCTGATCGCCGCGATCGCGGTATTGGCGACGCTGCTGAAACTGTCGGAAGTGGAAGTCGGCGAAACCGCGCCCCCGGGACGACCATGGCGGCGGTTCGGCGCAGTGCTGCGGATGATCGCCATCGGTCTGCCGCTGGCGATGGTGGTGTTCTGGCTGTTTCCGCGCTTCGGCGCGCCGCTGTGGGGGGTGCCCGAGCGTGCGCTGACCCGCCCTGGCCTGTCGGACCGGATGACGCCGGGCGACTGGATCGACATGGTCGCCGACGACAGCCCCGCACTGCGCGCGACATTCATCGGCGAAGCGCCGCCGCAGGCGCAGATGTACTGGCGCGGTCCGGTGTTGTGGGACTTCGATGGCCGCAGTTGGACGGCCGTGGAATGGTCGCGCTCGATGGGGAGCGCGCAGGCGACGCCGGGGCCAAAACGCTACGACTACGAGCTCGAGATCGAACCGACCGAGCGCAACCAGCTGGTGGCGCTGGAAATGCCGCTGGCGGCGCCGCCCGGCAGCCGGCTCGGCAGGGATTTCAGCCTGCGCAGCGACGTCCAGTTGAACGGCATCAGCCGCTGGCGGATGCGTTCGTCGCCGCAGGCCAGGCTCGAAACCGATCTGCACCCGGCCCTGCGCAGACTCGCCCTGCGCCTGCCTCCCGGCTACAACCCGCGCACGCAGGCGTTGGCCGACATCTGGCGGCGCGAAGCCGGTCCCTCCGCCGCGGCCAGCGACACCGCCATCGTCAAACGCGCGATCGCGTGGATCCGCGCCGAATTCGCCTACACCCTCGATACCCCGCTGCTCGGCCGCCACACCGTCGACGAATTCCTGTTCGACGAGAAGGCCGGGTTCTGCGAACACTACAGCGGCGCATTCGTGGTGCTGATGCGCTCGGCCGGCATTCCCGCGCGGGTGGTCACCGGCTATACCGGTGGTTACCGCAATCCGGTCGGCGACTACTGGCTGGTGCGCCGGTCCGATGCCCATGCCTGGGCCGAAGTCTGGCTGCAGGGCCGCGGCTGGGTGCGCGTGGATCCGACCGCGGCGGTTGCGCCTGAACGCATCTACGACACCATCGACGACCGCAGGCCCGGCGCGTTGGGCGGCTTCGCGGGCCTCGGGCCGATGTTCGATGTCGGCGACTGGATGCGCCGCAGCTGGAACGATTTCGTGCTCGGCTACAGCGCCGCGCGCCAGCGCCGGCTGCTGCAATCCTTCGGCGTGCCGGAGCTCGATTCCGCGCGGCTGATCCAGCTGTTCGTGATCGCCACCGTGCTGGCGCTGTCGGGCATGTTCTGGCTTGCCACCCGGCAGGAACGCGAGAAAGACCCGGTGCTGCGCGCCTGGCGGCAGCTGGAGCGGCGCTATCGCCGGCTGGGTCTGGGCCGCGAACCGCACGAACCGGTCACGCTCTGGGCCCGACGCGTGGCCGGAGCCCGTCCAGAGGCGAAGATCCTGGCCGGACTCAGCGCACGTTTCGTCGATTGGCGGTACGCTCGCGACTATGGCGGCATCGCAAACGCGGAAGCACTGATCCGCGAACTGCGCAGGCACCGACCTTGAACATTCCGGAGACTCCCATGTACCGCATGTCCGCACGCCCCCTCATCGTTACCGTCCTGGCCGCCGCGCTCGCCGGCTGCGCCACCTCGGCCAAACCCCTGCGTGGCGAATTCGCCGCGATCACCCCGCACCTGGCGGCCCAGCAGGAAAGCACCGGCAACGTTGTGCGCTGGGGCGGCCGGATCGTCCGCACCGAACCGCTGGCCGACCGCACCTGTTTCGAAATGCTGTCCACCGAACTCGACAGCCAGGGCCGCCCGTACTGGGCCGCCGACAATACCCGCGGCCGCTTCATCGCCTGCCGCACCGGCTTCTACGATCCGGCGCTGTTCACTGATAGCCGCGAAGTCACTTTCACCGGCCGCATCGACGGTTACGAGACCCGCAAGATCGGCGAATACGACTATCGATTCCCGCGGATGGCCGCCGACGTGGTCTACCTCTGGCCGGTGCGCGAACACGTGGACGTGGTGTCGCGACCGAGCCCGTGGCCGTGGTGGGGCTGGTGGTAATCGTGCGCGCTGCAGGCATGCGGTGAACTGGCTTGCCAAGGCAGCGCATCGCCCCCTACGAAAAACGCCGACCGCATGCGGTCGGCGTTTTTGCATGCGGCCAAGTGTGCGGTAGCGGAGACGCTTGGGCCGGTTCCGCCTGATTTGCCCTATTTGCCCTTTTGGGCCGCGTCGGCAGTCGGCCCCATGTCGCGGTAGCGGAACGTCAGCCACAGACCGACTGCGATCGCATACGACAGATTCGGAATGAAGGCCTTGTCCAACGTGGTGACCTGCGACGCCAGCGCGATGTAGTTGGTGTACGCCGCCTGCGACAGCGTGAAGGCCGCGACCATGAGCAGCATGCGGATCGGAACTGGCATCCCCAGCCTGAGCGAGAAAATCGTGCCCTCTGAAATCAGCACCCCGACCAGAAACGGGAACACCGCACCGATCACCAGAACGGCGAACGAACTGTCGCTGGAATGGGTCGCCAGCATCAGGTCGGCGAAGGTCACGCCCAGCGCGCGGGTGATCAGGAACGCCAGAAAGCCGGTCGAGAACGACATGATCCGGACGTACTGTTCGGCGCCCTGCGATTTCATGATCACGTTGACCGCGATCCATACCTGGCTGCCGATGGTCAGCAGGATCAGCACTTGCTCCAATACGGTGAAGACATCCCACTTCATGCGCGACTCGTCATCCTGCCGTCCCCGCCTGCGGGTATGGAGCACGAACATAACACAGCCCTCTGACCACGACGGTCGGCGCCGGTCCGGCAGACGGCGACCGGCGCGCTGGGCCTGCAGCCCGGAAACGCGACCGCGCGCTTCATTTCACCACGCGCAGATGCGAGGGCCGCTTCTTGGGCGGCGGGGCCATCGGCGGCTGAGGGCGTCGCCAATGGCGGATCAGCAGCCAGCCGAACAGCATGCCGCCCAAGTGCGCGAAGTGGGCCACCCCGGTGTTCAGCCCGCTGAAACCCAGCGCCAGCTGCGCGACGGCGAAGATGATCACCAACGTCCGCGCCTTCAGCAACACCGGCAGGAACAACAGGCCGATGCGGCGGTCCGGAAACAACATCCCGTAACCGATCAGCAGCCCGAACACGCCGCCCGAAGCGCCCAGCGTCGAATACGCCCCACTCCCCTGACTCACCATCAACGTCGCGACCGCGACCTGACACAGCCCGGCACCCAAGGTGCAGAAAGCGTAGAAGATCAGATAGCGGCGGCTGCCCCAGTACGACTCCAGCTCCGAACCGAACATCACCAAGCAGATCATGTTCATCACGATATGCAGCAGATCGCCGTGCATGAACGCATGGGTGAGCAACTGCCACGGCATGAACGACGACGACGGCGCGTACAGATCGCGGCCCAGGTCGAACGGCCACAGTCGCAACGGCGCGAGATAGACGTCCGGCAGCATCTGCTGCAGCAGGAAGATCAGCGCGTTGGCGAGCAGCAGCGCCTTGGTGACCGGGGGCAGCCTTGAAAACATCCGTGATCCTTGGGGGGAAAGAAGCCGGAATCATGGAGCGCCGCAATCATCGAGCGTTCTATGCGCCGACTATGATACCGGGATGTCCGCGCTTCCCGCCCTCTCCGCCGACGATTTTTCCCGCGATCCGTCCGCGCTCGCCGATGCGCTGCGGGACCGCG
>JAYUUH010000458.1:0-3122 GCA_043754745.1 Lysobacter sp. | reverse complement strand
GATCGAGATCCGGCCGCGCTCCTGACGCACCGGACCGTTCGAGCCGCACGCCCTGCGGCGGCGCTCAGCTCCCGCAGCCCTGCAACCGGATCTGCTGTCCCGGCCTCACCGTGTAGCGCGGCGCCTTGAGGCTGTTGGCTTTCGCCAGTTCGCCGATCCGGCAGTCGTACTTGCGGGCGATCGACATCAAGGTATCGCCGCGACCGACCCGGTGCTGGCGCACTGGCTTGGGTTTGGGCTTGTCCTGGGGCTCGACCGCGGCCGGAGGAGCGGCGCTTCCGGCAGGCATGGCCGTGCCGTCTTCGCCGGTCGCCGTGCCGACCACGGTTTCGATCGCGCCGACGCGGACGATCGCCGAATTCGGGTCGCTGACCACGAGTTGTTTCGCGAGCTCGGCGCGTTGGCCCTGGAGGCAGTGGCGGTTGTAGAGGCTGACGATCCTGGCCGTGCCATTCATGGTCGTGCCGCTGGGGATCCAGTCATCGGCTTCGTAGCGCGGGTTGAGATTGCGCAATGCGCGCATGAAACCGTCGCGAGTGCCCCCATTGCCGAGGCAGATCGTCAATTCGTAGATCGAGGCGGGACGCGCCAGGCGGAAGGTCGAGGGCTTGGCCTCGATTTTCGGGAAGCTCAGGCCATATTCCTTCGGATGCAAATACAGCCACGCCGCGGCGATGACCATCGGCACGTAATCCCTGGTCTCGGCCGGGAACTGCTCGTACACCGACGCATCCCAGAAGCTGCGGCCGCCGGTAGCACGGTACACGCGCAGGGCGCGGCCTTCGCCGCCGTTGTAGGCGGCCAGCCAGAACTCGATGTTGTTGCCGAATTCGGCGTTGCGCTCATTGAGGTACGCAGCGGCAGCGCCGGCGGACATGCGCGGGTCGTAGCGGGTATCGAAACCGGTGCCGTCCGGACCCAGGCCGAAACGACGACCGGTCGCCGGCATGAACTGCAGCGGCCCGACCGCGCCGGCGCGGGAACCCACATGGACCCGACCGGTGGATTCCTTGGCCATGATTCCGAACAGCAGCGCCTCCGGCAGGCCGCTGCGCTGGAACGCCGGCGACATCTGGTCGCGCATGTACTGGTAATTCTCGTGGGTCTGGATCAGCGATACGCGCATGTCGGTGAGCCAGCGGCGGATGCCGGCCTGCACCGCCGGGTTCATCCGCACCATGTTGACGAAACGCTGGCCGTCGGCGCTGAGCAGCGCGGCGGCTTCTGCGGACGCCGGCACATCGGCGGTGGCGATCTCGGTATCGATCAGGCCCTGCACATTTTCGCCGACCGCCAGGTCGCCGTCGGCGCGCCCGTCCACATCGGTCTTGAGCAGGCGCTTGTAGCTGGCGAGCAGGTTCGTGATCGGACAGCCCTTGAGTTTCAGGCAGGCGGCGATCGCGTCCTCCATGTCCTCCAATGCAGCGTTGCTTTCGAGCATACCGGCGTGATCGCTGTTGCCGACCTTCACCAGCGCGTCGCGATAGCGGCCTTCGGCGGCGGCCATCCGCATCTTCACCGCATCTAGATCGCGGGTCTTGCGCGATTGTGCGTGGAGATCGTGGGACGGCAGGGCCGCCAGCGCCAGCAGCACGAACAACGACAGCGAGCACAGGCGGGCGAAAGGGCGGACAACAGCAACGAATGGGGACATGAACAGCACGGGCAACGGCGGGGGGAAGCAGGGTAGCCCCCGGTGCCGGCCCGGGCAACCCGCGGAAGTCATTGCCTGCCGGGGAGTTCAGGCAGCCTGCGGCCACCCGCGCGAAGGCGAATCCCGAATAGAATCCGGGGCTGACTTTCGCGGACGGCGTTCGCGACCCACTTCGAGGACGTTGCATGGATCCCATCCTGGTCGGCAAGGCCGTCACCACCGACACCAGCGGCAACGTGCATCTACTGCCGCAGTTCGGCAATCGCCACGGGCTGATCGCGGGCGCCACCGGCACCGGCAAGACCGTGACCCTGATGACGTTGGCCGAAGGTTTCTCGCGGATCGGCGTGCCGGTGTTCCTGGCCGACGTGAAGGGCGACGTGGCCGGACTGGCCGTCGCCGGCGCCATGAACGAGAAGATCCAGCAGCGCCTGACGCTGATGGGCAACCCGGAATACCGCAACGAAGCCAGCCCGGTGGTGTTCTGGGACATTTACGGCAAGCTCGGCCACCCGGTGCGGACCACGGTCAGCGAAATGGGCCCGACCCTGCTCGGCCGCATCCTCGAACTGAACGACACCCAGGCCGGCGTGCTCGACATCGTGTTCAAGCTGGCCGACGACCGCGGCCTGCTGCTGCTGGATCTGGAAGACCTGCGCGCCCTGCTCGGCCTGGTCGCCGGGGAGCGCAAGGACATCTCGACCAGCTACGGCCTGGTCAGCGCACAGTCGATCGGCGCGATCCAGCGCGCGCTGCTGCGGCTGGAACAGGAAGGCGCGGAGCTGTTCTTCGGCGAACCCGCGCTGGAGCTCAACGATCTGATGCGCACCACCCGGGACGGGCGCGGGGTGCTCAACATCCTCGCCGCCGACCAGTTGATCCTCAAGCCGAAACTCTATTCTAGCTTCCTGCTGTGGCTGCTGTCGGAGTTGTTCGAGAGCCTGCCGGAAGTCGGCGACCTCGAAAAACCCAAGCTGGTGTTCGTGTTCGACGAAGCGCATCTGCTGTTCGACGATGCGCCGCCGGCGCTGCAGCAGCGGATCGAACAGGTCGTGCGCATCATCCGTTCGAAGGGCGTGGGCGTGTATTTCTGCTCGCAGTTCCCCGACGACGTGCCGGACGAGATCCTCGGGCAGCTGGGCAACCGCTTCCAGCACGCGCTGCGCGCATTCACGCCGCGCGACCAGAAGGCGGTGAAGACCGCGGCGCAGACCTTCGTCGCCAATCCGGCGCTGGACGTGGCCAAGGTGATTGCCGAACTCGGCACCGGCGAGGCGCTGGTCTCCACGTGTCGCTATATGGCGCTTCGGAATCGATGGGCGTGCTGGTGGCAATGGCGCTCGTTCGCGAACTCGGGCCGGTGGTCGCCGGATTACTCTTTGCCAGCCGTGCGGGCTCGGCGATGACTGCCGAAATTGGGCTCATGAAAACCACTGAGCAACTGGCCGCGATGGAAGTCATGGCGGTT
>JAYUUH010000457.1:0-9345 GCA_043754745.1 Lysobacter sp. | reverse complement strand
ACTCCGGGGCATGCAGCAGAGACGCCAAGTTTAGCGGCTGGCCGGGCCGGAGGCGGCTCTTGGGCGGGTCTGGACGCTCCCCCTCGATTCGGGCTTGCCGAAATGGGGACCGGCTCTTAGAATGACCGGCTGCAATGTCGGGGTGTAGCTCAGTCTGGTAGAGCGCTACGTTCGGGACGTAGAGGTCGCAGGTTCGAATCCTGTCTCCCCGACCAATTGCATCATCTGAAAAGCCGCCCATGAGGTGGCTTTTTTGTTGCTCCACAGGAGCGGCCAGTTCATCTGCCGCGCGCGCGGCTTTAGCGACCGGGCGCCCTGTTTCGCACCATGGCGGGTTCGAACCCTGTCTCCCCGACCAATTGAAAAGCCGCCCATGAGGCAGCTTTTGTGTTGTCCGACAGGCGCGGCTAGTTCATCGGCCGCCCGCGCGGCTTTGGCAGCCGGGCGCCCTGTTTCGCACCATGGCAGGCCGGCTCTTGCCGTGCGCGGACGGACGGCACCGGAGCGGGGATCGCGCCTCGGCCTTTCAACCTGCTCCTGATGAACCTGTACCAACGTGATGCAGTTCATTCAGAAATATGACATCAGTCACATTTTTGGCCCGATTCTTGTATGGGGCTAGACGGGTACAGCGCCCTTCCTCCATCAGCCGCGCCTCTCTGGCGGCCACGATCGTCCAAGAAAAATCATGGTGATACATGCGGTTTAGCATTCCAGTACGGGCCCTGACCCTCGGGGTCGCACTCACTTCTCTGGCGACGCATCCCCGACTCTCGATGGCGAGCGACGCCCGACGTGCGGAGCAATCGGACATCGCGCAGATCAAGCGCCTGCGCGACGAAAAGGCATGGCTGCCCGCACTGGAAAACATCGAGTCGCTCGCGGCGCGGTTTCCGGACGACGACGATCTGTATGTGCTGCGCGTGCATACCCTCGGCGAAATCGGTGCGCGGCAGAAGGCTTGGCAGCTGTATCGGGCCCGACCGCAGCTGTTCTCGGCGGAGGAAGCGCAGCGGATCGAACTGGACAGGCTCGCCGCCGCGATCGGCGGCAGCATGTTCTACGCCGGCACGCCCGAAGCGCGTCGCGCTGCAGGAATCGAGGCGGAGCAGGCCGTACAGGACTATTTGCAGCGCAGCGGCACCACGACGGTTCCGCAGCGGCTGCGTTACGACCGGATGTTGCTGCTCAACGAATTGAAGCGGCACGAAGCGGTGGTCGCGGAATACGAACGCGCGCGCGCCGAAGGGCTGGCGGTGCCCGCCTATGTCGCGACCGCGGTCGGCGATTCGCTGCTGGCGCTGCGCCGGCCCGAGGACGCATTCACCGCCCTGCGGATCGCCACCGCCGCGAATCCCGATGACGCGAATGCGGGCATTCAGCAGGCGTACGCGCTTTCGGAAGCGGAACGCTTCGCACCGGCGCTCGATGTCCTGGACCGCCATGTCGCCGGCAACGCGCCATGGCTTCGCGCCCCCGGTGCGCGACAAAGTTATCCGAACTGGAAGCGCTACGACGCGGAGATCAACCGGGCGCTGATGGCGTCCTACGCCGAAGATCTCCCCGCCGCGCAGGCGGCGCTGGAACCGATGCTCGACATCGCGCCGAAAAACACCGGGCTGCATGCGGCGCTGGGCGGGCTGTATGCACGACGCGGCTGGGCCGAACGCGGACTTCGCCACCAGCGGATCGCCGCCACGCTGGACCCCGACAACGTGTCCGCCCTGATCGGGCAGAGCGAAATCCTGATGCAACTGCAGCGAGACGATCTGGCTGCACCGATCGTCGCCGACCTGGGTCGCCGCTATCCCGACGCGACGCAGGCGCAGGATTTGCAGCGCGACTGGGAACGACATCGCGGCTGGCGCTGGCACATCGAGAGCGCCGCTTCGGACAGCCGCGGCACCGGCATCAACTCGCCTCAAGGCTCCGAGGACGCGCACCATGCGTTCTGGATCGAAAGCCCGCTGATCGACGACCGCTGGCGTATCGTCGCTGGCGGCGACGATCGTTCGGCCGAATTCGGCGGACGCACCGTACGCGACCGGCGCGGCTGGGCTGGCGTGGACTACGCCTTCGACCGGCTGGGCTGGCGCCTGGTCGCGAACCGCAGCGTCGACGCGCTGGACAGCACCGGGCTGTCGTTCGATCTGCAGTGGCGCTTCAGCGACACCCTCGACGGCGGCCTCGTCGCGCGTCACCACGATCCCGATGCTTCGCTGCAGGCGCGCGCGTCCGGCATCCAGGCCGACACCTTCGGCGTATCGCTGGCGTGGAATCGCGATGAGCGCAGCGGCGTCTCCGCCGCCTTGCAGCAGAGCCGCTACGACGACGGCAACCGCCGCGACTCGCTGTCGCTGCGCCACGATCAACGCCTGCTCACCCGCCCGCACTTCTTTCTGACGGGTACGGCCGGCGCTTACGCCAGCCGCGGCTCGCGCGAGGACGCTCCGTATTTCAATCCGCGACGCGATACCTCGTTCGAATACACGCTCAAGGCCGATCACTTGGCGTGGCGACGATACGAACGCTACTTCCGCCACAGGCTCGCGGCTACCGTCGGCCAATACCGCCAGGACGATTTCGGCAGCGCATGGATCGCGTCGGCGCAGTACGAACACGAGTGGCGCTTCGCGCCGGGCCGCGTGCTGACCTATGGCGCGCGCTGGGGCAAGCCGGTCTACGACGGCAATCGCGAACAACACCTCGGCGTGTACGCCGGCTTCACGTGGGGAGAATGACATGACGCTTCCAACCTTCATCCGATGCGCCGCATGGGCATTGTTCGCGCTGCTGGCAGTCGCGCCGCAGCACGCGCGGGCCGACGACAGCGATCTGCTGGTCATCAGTTATCACGATATCCGCGACGACGTGGCGCCGAAGGGCGACGCCGACCATTACGCGATCAGCGCGCGGAATTTCACCGCCCAGATCGATTGGCTGATCGCATCGGGCTATCGACCGGTGTCGCTGGATCAGGTGACGCGCGCGTCGCACGGCCAGCAGCCGCTTCCGGAAAACGCGGTGCTGCTGACCTTCGACGACGGCCTGCGCAGCGTCTACACCCACGCGTTCCCGGTGCTGCGCGCGTACCGCATCCCGGCGGTGGTCGCGGTCGTGACCGACTGGATCGGGATGCCGGCGGATATGCGCGTGCCGTACGCCGCGCGCGACTTCACCCGCGACGATTTCATGACTTGGGCGCAACTGCGCGAGATGCAGGACTCGGGGCTGGTGGAGATCGCCTCGCACAGCGCCGGCTTGCACAAAGGCGTGCCCGGCAACCCGCAGGGCAACATGATGCCCGCGGGGACCACCCGTCTCTACGACGCAGTCAGCGGCCGCTACGAAAACGAAGCCGCCTATCTGAGGCGCATCGGCGACGACCTGCGCCGCAGCCGCGACGACATTACGCGTCATCTCGGCCACGCGCCGCGTGCGCTGGTCTGGCCGTATGCGGCCAACAATCCGCGCATCAACGCGATCGCCGACACGCTCGGCATGCCGATCAGCTTCGATCTGGAAGGCCGCAATGCGCGCATCGGCGGAGACCTGCACGGACTGGGACGGCTGCTGATGACCGACAACCCGGGAGCGGCCGAACTGGCGTACGAACTGCGCCACGACCCGAAGCTCGACAGTCTGCGCGCGCTGCAGGTCGATCTGGACAGCGTCTACGACATCGATCCGGGACAGCAGGCGCGCAACCTCGACGCGCTGATCGAACGGGTCAAGCGGATCGGGCCGAGCCACATATTCCTGCAGGCCTTCGCCGACCCGGACGGCAACGGTTCGGCGGATGCGCTGTACTTCCCAAACCGCCATCTGCCGATGCGCGCCGATCTCTACAGCCGCGCGGCCTGGCAGTTGAGGACCCGCGCCGAAGTGCAGGTCTATGCCTGGCTGCCGGTGCTCGGCTTCGAACTGTCCGATGCGCAGGCGCGCTCGACGCTCGCAATCCGCAGCACATCGCCGGAAATCCACCGGCTCGATTTCACCAAGCCCGAGGTGCGTCGCATCGTCGGCGAAATCTACGAGGACCTGGGCGCCGCCGGCTATTTCGAGGGTTTGCTCTTTCACGACGACGCCTTCTTGCGCGACGACGAACTGCCTTCGCTCGTACCCGGCGCCGCCGCCGGGCGCACCGAAGCGCTGATCGCATTCACCCTGTCGCTGAAAGCCGCGGCGCAGCAGTGGCGACCGAAACTCAAGACCGTGCGCAATCTGTATGCGCGCACGGTGCTGGAGCCAGCCAGCGAAGCGTGGTTCGCGCAGCGCCTCGACCGCTTCAACCGCGCCTACGATTTCACCGCGATCATGGCGATGCCGTGGATGGAGCGCAGCGCGCACCCGGAGCGCTGGATGCGCGAGCTGACCGCCGCGGTCGCCAAGGTCGATCCGCGATTCGAACACAGCCTGTTCGAACTGCAGACGGTCGATTGGCGCGACGGCAAGCGCATTCCGGGCAAGGTGCTACTGGAGCAGGTGCGCACGCTGCAGGCGGCCGGAGTGCGGCATCTGGGCTGGTATCCGGACGACTTCATCGCCGATCACCCGCACTGGGAAGACGCGCGCGCGGCCCTGTCCGCCCGCGACTTTCCCTACGTGCAGCGGTGACCCATGAACGCCTTCGTCTCCTTCCTGTTCCAGTTCACGTTTTTCTATCCGCTGGTCATGTCGCTGTTGTGGATTACCGGCGGTCTGAACTATTACCTGCGCCGCGAGCGCGGCGGGCGCATGCGCACCGATCCGCCCGAACTGGCGTCCTACCCCTTCGTCTCGATATTGATTCCCTGCCACAACGAAGGCGATCAGGTGGACGAGACCATCGAAGCCGCACTGGCGCAGCGTTACCCGGATTTCGAGGTGATCGCCATCAACGACGGCAGCCGCGACCACACCGCGGAACGCCTCGATGCGCTTGCGGCCAGACATGAACGGCTGCGGGTGATCCACCTCGACCGCAATCTGGGCAAGGCCAACGCCATGCGCATGGGCGCGCTGGCCGCGCAGAGCGAATACCTGGTGTGCATCGACGGCGACGCGCTGCTCGACGGATACGCGACGCATTGGATGCTCTCGCACCTGCTCAACGGGCCGCGCGTGGGCGCGGTCACCGGCAATCCGCGCATCCGCAACCGCTCCACGCTGCTCGGCAAGCTGCAGGTGGGCGAGTTCTCGTCGATCATCGGCATGATCAAGCGCGCGCAGCGCGTCTACGGCCGGATCTTCACCGTCTCCGGCGTGATCTGCGCGTTCCGCCGCAGCGCGCTGCATCGCATCGGCTACTGGGCCGACGACATGGTCACCGAAGACATCGACATCAGCTGGCGGCTGCAGATGGACCATTGGGACATCCGCTACGAACCGAACGCGCTGTGCTTCATCCTGATGCCCGAAACCCTCAAGGGCCTGTGGGCGCAACGGCTGCGCTGGGCCTGCGGCGGCGTGGAGGTCATGCTGCGCCACGCGAGCGCGCTGCTGTCGTGGCGCAGGCGCCGGATGTGGCTGGTGCTGGTGGAATACGTGCTCAGCGTGCTGTGGGCCTACACGATGCTGTTCGTGATCCTGCTGTGGGCGATCGGCCTGTTCGTCGCGCTGCCGCCGCAGCTGCACGTCGCCAGCATCTTCCCCGGCTGGCATGGCGTGGTGCTGGGTCTGGTGTGCCTGCTGCAGTTCGCGGTCAGCATGGTGATCGACCGCCGCTACGAAACCCGGATCGGCCGCAACTACTACTGGATGATCTGGTATCCGCTCGCGTACTGGATGCTCAGCCTGTTCACCACGCTTGTGGCCGTCCCCAGAACCTTGACCAAAGGCCGGCGCCAGCGCGCCGTCTGGGTCAGCCCCGACCGAGGTGTACGATGAAATTCGATTCCAGCCAGCTGCAATCCCGACTAATCGACAACAGCGACAGGGTCCCCAGATCGCACCGCATGTTCTGGGGCGGCATCACCGGCGTGTTCTGGCTGCTCTATCTCTACCTGTGGCTGCCGCTCATCACCCTGGCGATGTGGCTGTTGGGCGTCAACAACGCGCTGGTCGAACTCTACATTCCCGAAGGCAGAATCGATGCTTACCTGTTGGTCTCGCTGCCGCTGATCGCGCTGGTCTGCGCCGCGGTGCTGTCCACCTGGGCCGAATACAACCGGCAGCGCTTCCAGGGCATGGATCGCCGCACTGCGGCCGAGCCGGTGGGCATCGAGACGATTGCGCTCGGCCTTGGCGCCAGCAGCGCGGTCGCCGCCGCCATGCGCGCCGGCAAGCGCATGACGCTGACGATGAGCGAGGAAGCCATGCCGACGGCGGTGCGCGAACACGCTTTCGTTGCCGTCCGCAACGAAAGCGTGTTCGGACAGCGGCGACCGGATGCGCAAACCGCTAGCGAATGAGGTTGCGCGTCTGCCCCGCGCCGCGCACCACGAAACGTTCGATGGTCAACGATTCCGCGCCCATCGGCCCGTAGGCGTGCAGGCGCGTGGTGGAAATGCCGATCTCGGCGCCGAGACCGAGTTCGCCGCCGTCGGAGAACCGCGACGAGGCGTTGACCATCACCACAGCGCTGCGCAATGCGTGGACGAAGCGCGCGGCCGCCGCTTCGTCTTGCGTTGCGATGACTTCCGTGTGATCGGAACCATGGCGGCGGATATGGGCGATGGCCTCGTCCAGCGAGTCGACCACGCGCACGGCGAGAATCAGATCGAGGAATTCGGCATCCCAATCGTCGTCGGTCGCGGGCTTGGCTGCGGCGACCAGCGCACGGGCGCGTTCGTCGCCGCGCAGCTCGACGCCGCGCGCAGCCAACATGTCGCCGGCACGCGGCAGGAACTCCGCGGCGATGTCGGCGTGCACCAGCAGGGTTTCCAGCGCGTTGCAGGCGCTGGGCCGCGCGACCTTGCCGTCGAGCAGCAGGTCCAGCGCCAGGTCGGGATCGGCGGCGGCATCCACGTACAGATGGCATACGCCCTTGTAGTGCTTGATCACCGGCACCCGTGCGTGCTCGGCGACGAAGCGGATCAGGCCTTCGCCGCCGCGCGGAATCGCCAGATCGATGATGTCGTTGAGCTGCAGCAGTTCGACCATCGCCTCGCGGCGCAGGTCCTCGATCAGCGTCAACGCGGCGGCCGGCACGCCGGCTTCGACCAGCGCGCGCCGCAAGGACGCAGCGATCGCGGCATTGCTGCGGATCGCTTCGGAGCCACCGCGCAGGATCACGCCGTTGCCGGCCTTCAGGCACAGCGCGGCGGCGTCGGCGGTAACGTTCGGCCGCGCTTCGTAGATCATGACGATCACGCCGAGCGGCACGCGCACGCGTTCGATCCCGATGCCGTTGGGCCGCGTCTCGCGCCGCGTGACCTGGCCAACCGGATCGGGCAGTGCCGCGACTTCGCGCAATGCGTTGGAGATACCCGCAAGCCGCTGCGGATCGAGCATCAGCCGGTCGAGCATCGCGCTGCCGGTGCCTTTCGTTTCCGCCGTGCGCAGATCTTCGGTGTTGGCCGCCAGTATCGTGGCGGCGTCGGCGTCCAGCGCATCGGCCATCGCCCGCAGCAGCGCATTCTTCGCGTCGGTAGACAGCGCGGCGACCGCCTGCGCGGCGTCGCGACAGGCCAGCGCCTGCGCGCGGATGGACAGCCCCTGCACAGGATGTTCAGACATCGGCGACCTCGTTCGGATTTGATGCGTGCAGCGAAAGATCGTCGCGGTGGACGATGGTGTCGCCGTAGTTGTAGCCGAGGATGCTTTCGATGTCCTGCGACCTGCGGCGCGCGATGCGGCGGATATCGGCGGCGGAATACTGGGTGACGCCGCGCGCGACGCTGCGCGTGCGGTTGTCGTCGATGCAGACCACTTCCACCAGATCGCCGCGACGGAATTCGCCCTGCGCATCGGCCACGCCGATCGGCAGCAGCGATGCGCCCTTGTCGATCAGCGCGGCAGCGGCGCCGGCATCGATCACGATCGCCGCGCCCTGCTCCACCGGCGCATGCCGGAGCCAGTGTTTGCGCGCCGCGACCCGGCTGCGCGTGGCGACCAGACGGGTGCCGTTGAGCCGGTCTTCCGCCAGTGCGCGCGACACCGGTTGGAGCGTGCCGTTGAACAACACGGTGTCGATTCCGGCCGCGCCGGCGCGCTGCGCGGCGAGGATCTTGGTGCGCATGCCGCCGGTGCCGACGTTCGAGCCGGCGCCGCCGGCCATCGCCAGGATATCGTCGCCGGGATCGGTCACGATCTGCATGGGTTTCGCACCCGGATGCACGCGCGGATCGGCGTCGTACAGACCGTCGATGTCGGTGGCGATGAACAGCACGTCGGCATCGATCAGCGCCGCGACGATCGCGCCGAGCGTGTCGTTGTCGCCGAGCTTCAGCTCATCGACCGACACGGTGTCGTTCTCGTTGACGATCGGCAGCGCGCCGCAGCGCAGCAGTTCGCGCAGCGTCGCCTGCGCATTGAGATAGCGGCGCCGGTTGCGCACATCGTCGTGGGTCAACAATACCTGCGCGACCGGCCTGGCGAAGAAGCCCTGCCAGAACGCCATCAGCTTCGCCTGACCGAGCGCGGCCAGCGCCTGGCGTTCGGCCATCGCCGCACCCGGACGCGGCGTTGCGTGCAGGGTCGCCTGCACGGACGCATTCAAGATCGCGCGACCCGCCGCGACCGCGCCCGACGACACGATCACAAGTTCGCGGCCCTGCGCATGACAGGCCTCGACAAACGCTGCGAGGTGCCGCGCGTTGCGCGGCGACAGTCCGCCGTCGCCGGCGAGCAGACTGCTGCCGACCTTGAGCACCGCCCGCTTCCATCTGGGAATCGTCTGTTCCGTGAAGGCGATCCGCGCGCTCATCGCGGCCTCAGACGCTGCGCAGGCGCGCGCGCAGCGCATCGAGTCGCAGGTCCGCGGCCGCGCCGGGCGACACGCGCGCCTTCAGGCTGGCCTCGGGATCGCCTTCCGCCCAACGCGCCGGATCGGCGGCCTGTTTGTAGGCATCGCGGAACGGCAAGCCCTGACGCGCGAGATCGACCGCGAGATCGGTCGCATACATCGATGGATCGAGCGCGGCGCGCATCGCGTCGGGCTTCCATTCGAGATTGCGCAGCAGATCCGGCAGCAATTCGAGCGCGCCGAGTCCGCGACCGAAGGCGTGAAAGATCGCGCCCTTGCTGAACTGCAGATCGCGGTGGTAGCCGGACGGCAACGACAGGAGTTGTTCGATCTCGGTGCGCGCCGCCGCGGCGCTGGCGTAGCTCGCGCGCATCAGTTCGATCACATCCGGGTTGCGCTTGTTGGGCATGATCGAACTCCCCGTCGACCACGCGTCAGGCAATTTCACGAACCCGAAC
>JAYUUH010000456.1:0-3127 GCA_043754745.1 Lysobacter sp. | reverse complement strand
ATTAAATAATACAGGCGATATTGACTTGCGCCGTCCTTGTTGGCGTCGAGCCGGGCAATGCGATCGCCGTGGCCGCCCTTGCCGCCGCGCTGCGGACGTTCCTCGGCGGTGATGTGGCCGTCCTTGTTCGCGTCGAGCTTGTCGAAGTGCGCCCCAAACTTCGGCGCCTTGGCCGCTTCGCTACGATCGATGACGCCGTCCTTGTTGCCGTCGAGCTGCGCCATGCGATCGCCGTGGCCTCCCTGGCCGCTGCGTCGCGGGCGTTCCTCGGCGGTGATGCGACCGTCCTTGTTCGCGTCGAGCTTGTCGAAGTGTCCAGCCATCCGCGGATGGGCCGCGGCTTCGCTGCGATCGATGACGCCGTCTCCGTTGGTGTCCACCTTGGCGTGGCCGCCCTGCCGGTCGGCGCCGGCCTGCGCTGTCGTCTGGGCGAACGTCACGGCGGCCGTGCCGGTCAAGGCAAGACCGAGGGCAATGATGAGAATGGGTTTCATGGCGGTCCCTGTAGGTTGTGTACGGGTTGAGCCGGGCCTGTCGCGCCCGCCTGGTTCATGGAAACGCCCGGGCGTGGCGGCGGTTGACGCCCGTCGGTCACATTTGCCCCCGGGCCGTGTCTTGTGGGTATGCGGACCGGTGGTCCGTGAGCAGTTACCCTTTCCCGATCGAGCCTTCCTTCGCCCATGAACGCCGTTGCCATGTCCATCGATGACCTGATCCGGCACGAGCTGCCCGCCGCCCGCATCGGCGACCAGGGCGCGTACGGCCGGATCGTCGCCGCCTGCCAGAACACCGTCACCGCGGTGGCGCTGGCGATCACCCGCGACGTGTCGGCCAGCGAGGACATCGCCCAGGAAGCGTTCCTCAACGCCTGGCAGCATCTCGAACGTCTGCATAGCCCGGACAGTTTCCTGCCGTGGCTGCGCCAGATCACCCGCAACCTCGCCCGCGACCATCTGCGCGCGCACCGCAATCAGCCGCTCGACGGACCGAACGCCGAACTGGTGATGGCGATGGCCGCCGATCCCGGTCCGCAGCCCATGCAGAAAATGCTGGAGGACGAGCGCGAGTCGGCGGCATTCGAACTGATCTCGTCGCTGCCCGACGACAGCCGCGAAGCGCTGCTGCTGTTCTATCGCGAAGGCCAGAGCTCGCAGCAGGTAGCGATGCTGCTGGGCATCAGCGATGCCGCCGCGCGCAAGCGGCTCTCGCGTGCGCGCCAGCTGGTGCGCGACGACATCCTCAAGCGCTTCGGCGACTTCGCGCGCAGTTCGGCGCCGTCGGCGGCGTTCACCGCCGCGATCATCACTGCCCTGGGCATGGCCAGCAAACCGGCCGCCGCCGCAGGCGCCGCCGCCATCGGCACCGCGACGCTCGGCGGCGCGCTCGCGGGCAAAGGCCTGGCGGGCGTTGTCGGCATGAGCGGTGTGATCGGCGGTTCGCTGGTGGGCGGCGCCATCGCCGCGCATCTCACCCGTAAATATCTGCTGGTGTTCGCGGACACGCTGGAAGAGCGCGATGCGATCCTGCGCAGCTACAAGCTCTATCTCTACGTCACGTTGAGCGTGATGCTTGCGGCGTTCCTGATGGTCTGGTGGGTGCCCAGTTTCGCCTGGGCGATGACGACCGCGATCGCGGCAGAATGCGCCTCGCTGTGGACCCTGCTGCGCATCCGCAGCGTATTGCAACCGATGATGGCGCGCGACGCCGCGCGCGACCCTGAGGGCGCCAAAGGGCGATATCGGGCCTACGACTACAGTTACGGCCCTCTCGCCATCGTGGTGTCCGGCGTGCTGTACATCGGTTCGATGGCGATCTTCTATCTGGGCCTGCATTACGGCCTTGAAGGCACCGCGGCAGCGGTCACGATGATGCTCGAACGGTTTTTCGGCTGAACGCGGGGCTGTGAATACAATTCACGCCATCGACGCTCTGATCGGTGCGGAGCTGCCTGCGGCGCGCAGCGGCGACCGCGCCGCCTACGGCCGGATCGTCGCTGCGTGCCAGAACACCGTCACTGCGGTGGCGCTGGCCATCACCCAGGACGTGCCGGCGAGCGAGGACATCGCCCAGGAAGCCTTCCTCAGCGCATGGCAGCATCTCAAGCGTCTGCAGAATCCGTCGAGTTTCCTGCCGTGGCTGCGACAGATCACCCGCAACCTCGCCCGCGACCACCTGCGGGCCAATCGCCATCGGCCGCTCGACGGCGTAGGCGCGGACATCGCGATCGAACTGGCCGCCGACCCGTCGCCGACGCCGATGCAGCGACTGGTCGAAGACGAGCGCGAACACGCCGCGGCCGAACTGATCTCGGCGCTGCCCGAAGACAGCCGCGAAGTGCTGCTGCTGTTCTACCGCGAAGGCCAGAGCTCGCAGCAGGTCGCGCTGCTGCTCGGACTGTCGGATGCGGCGGTGCGCAAGCGGCTCTCGCGCGCCCGCCAGAGCCTGCACGAAGACCTGCTGGCGCGCTTCGGCGAATTCGCCGCCAGCAGCGCGCCGGGTGCGGCGTTCACCGGCATCATCGCTACCGCATTGACCATCGCCAGCCCGCCCGCCGCTGCGAAAGGCATCCTTGGTATCGCCGCGGCCGGCGGCGCGAAGACGCTGGGAAAGGTCGCGCTGGGCGCCGGTGGCAGTCTCGCCATCGCGCTGATCGGGGCTTTCGCCGGCATCTGGCTGGGCCTGCGCAGACAGTTGAAGGGCGCGATCGACGAGAAAGAGCGCCAGGCGCTGATCCGCAGCGCCGCGATCAACGGCGCGGCATCGATCCTGTTTCTTGTGGCGATGCTGGCGCTGGCGCGCTTCAGCAGCGGCTGGGCGCCCATCGTGCTGGCGATGCTGGTGTTCATGGCGGTGATCTTCTACCAGACGCTCGTGGCGCAGCCGCGCATCCTGCAGCGCCGCCACGCGATGGAAACCGCACGCGATTCGGTGCTGGCGGCGAAGATGCGTCGTCGCGAACGCATCCTGTGCTGGTTGGGCGTCACGCTCGGGTTGATCGGCGGCTTCGGCGGGCTGATCGCGGGATTGATCGGCTCAGGCCGGCTTTGATCGACCGACTCTGAACTGCATGCGTTGAGCGGCATGCACAAGCCGTGCGTTTGCAGCCTCGTTCGCAGCGCGTGCGAAC
>JAYUUH010000455.1:0-3144 GCA_043754745.1 Lysobacter sp. | reverse complement strand
GTCTCGCGCCGCTCGCCACGATGGAAAAAGAAATGGAAGCCGCCGCAGCACCGATGGAAGCCTTGGGCGCCAAGATGGAAGCGCTGGGCGCCGAACAGGAACGCGAAATGACGCGCATCGACCGCAAGATCCGCGCCGAGATCGATCGCGCGATGAGCGCCGGACTGGCCAGTCCGGCCCCGAACGGCAAATAAGCCCGGCGCGCTTCAGCACCGGCGGTAGCGGGCATGCCACAGCCGCTACCGCCGGCACAGGGCATCGCGATTAGCGCAGCCACATCCTCGCGCTGCGCGCCGGCAGGCTGAAGGTGTAGTTGCCGCTGTTGATGTTCACCACGCTGCCGGAGCCCAGCGTGTCGGTGTAGTTGGTGTACCACCACAACACGCTGTTGTTCATGTTGACCGCCGCGTTCACCGTGCTGCCGCACTTGTTGATGCCGACGATGCCGAGGCTGCCGCGACGGAAAACGATGTGGCAGTTGCCGTGCGACAAGACCTGCATGTCGTTGCCCTGCACCGCGTTGTGGAAGCGGATCATGCCCTTGATGTCGTTGCGGTTGTAGGCGTTGACCCAGCGGTTGTCGCCGCTCTCGTTGTTGTCGGAATACACCATTGGCTTGCCGCCGTTGCGGCCGAACAGATAGGCATAGCCCAGGGTTTCGTCGGTCGGGTCCATCAGCGCATAGCGGAAGCCGCTGTTGTTCGGGATGTCGTGGGTCACGGTGAAGGTCAACGCGCGAGAACCCGCCAGCGCCTGGCCGTAGGCGCCGGGGTCGACCAGACCGCTCATGCTGCCGCTGAGCGAGAACGCGTTGCGGATCGAGGTCTGCAGCGGAAAATCGTAGGCCGCGTGGTCGGTATTCTGCAGATACGGCTGCAGGAAGCGATCGTACTCGGAGCTGCCCGCGCCGCCGCCGGTGATGATCTCGCCGAACACGTACACGCCGCTCTTGATATCGGCGGTGAGCACGCCGTTGATGTGCGACATCGGCATGTGCTTCGCGGCGTCGATGCGGAACCCCTTCACGCCGATGACCTTGAGCTGGCGCAGGTATTCCTGCTGCTGTCCGATCACATAGCTGCTGCCTTTCAGATCGGGCAGGCCGACGTCGCCGCCGCCGCCGCACAGGCGCCAGTTCTGCACCTGCCAGACATCGTTGTAATCGGTGATGCAGCGCGTCTCGCCGAAATCGCCGGCGCCCAGGAAATTCGAACCGAGGTTCCCGAACAGACGGATGCCGTTGTAATAGCCGGTGTTTCCAGCATACGTCCCCAGCACGCTGGCGCCCGGATAATTCAGGTCGGAACGCAGCCCGGATTCGTTCGCCATGTGATTGAGCAGGATGTCGGCATAGACGTGAACGCCGCGCGCATTCAGCGCATTGACCATGTTCTTGAAGGCGGTGGTGTCGCCGAGCGGATGATGGATCACCCGGTAATCCTGCGGCTGATAGCGCGCCCACCATTGGCTGCCCGCCGATTTGTAGGCCGGCGCGACCAGCACCGCCTTGTAACCCGCGGACTGGATCGCCGCAGCGCGCGCTTCGACATCGGCATAGCGCCAGTTGAAGGCATGCAGGATCGCATCGGCCTGGGCGGTGCCGGCCGCGGCACCGCCCAGGATCATGATCGAACACAGACTCAGGACTCGTTTGCGAAGCGAAGCGATCTTCTTCGATGCGGACTGCATTGAATTCTCCTAGATTGGACGACGGAATCCCGCCTGGCGGCGGAATGGACATTCCCTGCATCCGTCGTCGCGCGTGGATCGCACGGACGGATCACGACTGCAAACGCTGACCGGCCCTGCTCCGGGCGGGTCGTCGCGGCATTGCGTCCGCACTAGGGTGAAATGCTAGGGGCGCATCGCAATGCAGCATGGCTCGCTGCATACGTATTCAATTCGAAGCGAAGACGACAGCCATCACGGAGACACGATCAAGGCCGGTCGAGAAACGATACGCCGGTGCTGTCGAATCGCGCAGTTGGAATCGCGCAGGTCGCAGGCCGTGCCGGCGGATGCGCTTCACTTCCCGCCCGGCGGCGCTGCACGTCCGCGCGGCGTGCCTTTGCGGCAGGCGTCCGAGCAATAAAGCACCCGATGCCAGTCGCGCTCCCATTTCTTCCGCCACGCGAACTCTCGGGCGCAGACCGGACACACTTTCTTCGGCAGATCGCGCTTCGCCGTCATCGCGATCCCGGATACGAAGCGCGCGGCATCGAGGCGATCAGGCCTTGCGCAGAAAGCGGGTCTTCAACACCAGACCCTTGATCTTGTCGGAATGGCCTTCGATATGCTCGAGGTCGCCATCGACCAGACGGATGTGCTTGATGACCGTGCCCTGCTTCAGCGGGATCGACGACCCTTTCTCTTTCAGATCCTTGATCACCACCACCGTATCGCCGTCGGCAAGCAGGTTGCCGTTGCTGTCGCGCACCACCTGCGCCGCGTCGGCGGCTTCAAACGCTGCGGGCCACTGGAAGCCGCAATCGGCGCAGACGAAATTCGCGCCATCCCGACCGATATCGGCAAGGGTGCATTGCGGGCAGGACAGCGAAGCGGTCATCGAAGCGCCTTGTCGACAGTGCGCGCCGACAGTCTGCGGTGCGGATCGACATTGTCGGAGAGCGGCAGTGCGGTGACAAGCGAAGCCGCGGTCGCGACACGGACAACGCGTCGCAACCATGGCAGGATGCCGTCAATGACCGTCAACGCGAGGCCCGGATGACCGCCGACCGCAGCCGCATCGATCCGGAAGCGCTCGCCGAACGCGCTTACGCCGCTTACGGCACCGGCGACCTCGCCGAAGCGCGCATCCGCTTCGAAGCCCTGCTGGCCGCGTCGCCCGAGCATCCGGCCTATCACTACATGCTCGGACTGGTCTGCAAATATCTGCGCGACTGGCCCGCCTCCCTGCATCACAACCTGCGTGCGCTGGCGCTGTATGCGGAAAAGGACGCCGACGAACTCGAAGCCCCGCGCTGGAACGCCGCCATCGCAGCGACCGCCCTGGACGACTGGGCAGAGGCGCGTCGGCAGTGGGCCGGCTGCGGGATCGATATCCCGGGCGAAGATGGTCCCATCGACACGAACTTCGGCGTCGCCAGCCTTCGCCTCGAAGCCTGGGGCCGTGGCGAAACGGTG
>JAYUUH010000454.1:0-9420 GCA_043754745.1 Lysobacter sp. | reverse complement strand
GCAGTTCGGCCGGATTGTTCTTGGAAGTGCGCAGGTACAGGTCCAGCTCGTCCTTCACCCGCAGCAGGTCTTCCTTGATCGCAGCGGCGACGGTGTCGAGCAGCGTGCGATTGCGGCCTGCAACGCTGCCGCGCGCATGGTCGAGTTCGGATTCGGTCGGCTTGAGCGCGTCGAGATCGAACACTTCGCGCAATTTCATCAGCGCCGGATGGACCGATTCGCTGTGCGCGACGTGATAAAGCAGTTGCCGGGTCGGTTCGAGCGCGGCGTCCCCGCGCGGCGCATCGAAACCGCCTTGGTGGAACAGGCCGCGGGTTTCGCGATCGACGCTGGCGAAGGCTTGGCGAAGGCCTGGATTGACCGTGAGCGCACTATCGCGCAGCGCGGTGGCGACCATCGAGGCCACCCACAACATACGCCGGTGCGATTCATCGCTGGTGCGCGCGAGCAGAGCTTCGGTCGCGAAGTGCAGGCCTTCGGCATCGCCCGGCACACCGGTTTCCGGCCACGACTGCAGCGCATCGCGCAGGCGCAGCAGGTATGGCGCCACATCGTTGGCGCGACTGGCGGCCGGCTGCGGCGTCGCGCGCGGCAACGAGGCCGGCAGGTCGCGGTCGAGATCGGGAACGAACAGCACGCTTTCGCTCAGACCGGCTTCGCCGCGGGCGGCGCGCAGTTCGTTGAGCATCGGCAGCAGGACGATCGAGATTTCCTTGTGCCCGCTCTGCAGACGCTCCAGATAATCGGGCAGCAGCACAACGCCGCGCATCAGCGCCGAACAGGCGCCGTCGCGATCGGAAATGCCGCCGTTCTGCAGCGCGAGGGACAGTTGCTCCATCTCCTCGGCCACCATCGCCGGGGCATACAGTTCGACCATCCGCAGGGTGCCCTGCACCTGATGCAGCAGTTCGGCGCTCACGCCCATGCGGCTGCTGTCGGCGGGATCTTCTGCGAAGCCTTCGACCTCCATCCGCACCAGACGCAGGGTTTCGTCGAGCTCGGGTTTGACCCAGCCCAGCGCGCTGTATTCGATCGCCTCATGGAGCGCGGTCATCGTGCGGCTCCACGGACGCGGTTACGTCCGGTTTCACGATCGGAAGACATTCGGATCATCTCGCCATTGCTCCGCAGCGTTCCGCCCGATCAGACCGGGAGCTTGAAGTCGGCGACCGAGCGGCGCAGGTCCGCTGCCAGTTGCGCGAGGTTTCCGATCGATTCGGCCGTCTGGTTCGCGCCCTGCGAGGTCTGCGCGGTGATCGACTGAATCGTGGTCATGGTCTGGGTGATGTCCGTCGCCGCCGCGGACTGTTGCTGCGCGGCGCTGGAGATACCTCGAATGAGGTTCGCGAGGTTGTTCGACACCTGTTCGATCTCGCCCAGTGCGGTACCCGCGTCCTCGGCCAGTCGCGCACCGGCGACCACTTCGGAGGTCGTCTGCTCCATCGAACTCACCGCTTCGTTGGTATCGGACTGAATGGTCTGGACCAGCGCTTCGATTCGCTTGGTCGCATTCGAGGTGCGTTCCGCGAGTCGCTGCACTTCGTCGGCCACCACCGCGAACCCGCGGCCCGCTTCGCCGGCCGAGGCCGCCTGGATCGCCGCGTTCAGCGCCAGGATGTTGGTCTGTTCCGAAATGTCGTTGATCAGTTCCACGATCGAGCCGATTTCCTGGGAGCTTTCGCCGAGGCGCTTGATGCGCTTCGAGGTTTCCTGGATCTGCCCACGGATCGAGTCCATGCCGACGATCGTCTGCCGCACCACGCCTGCGCCCTTGGTGGACAATTCCACCGAGCGCTGCGCCACGTCGGCGGACTCGGCGGAGTTCTTCGACACCTGGTTGATGCTGATCGCGATTTCGTTGATGCGGTTGGTGGCGGTGTTGATCTGCTGCGCCTGGTGTTCGGCGGCTTCGGCCAGATGCATCGCGGTGGCCTGGGTTTCCTGCGCGCTGGACGCCACCTGCACCGAGGTGTCGTTGATGGTCTGCACCAGGCTGCGGAGCTGTTCGACCGCGAAGTTGATCGAGTCCGCGATCGCGCCGGTCATGTCCTCGGTCACGGTCGCCTTCACGGTGAGGTCGCCTTCCGCGAGCGAACCCATTTCGTCCAGCAGGCGCATGATCGCCTCCTGGTTACGGTTGTTGAGCTCCATCGAGCCTTCGTAGCGGCGTTTCTGGGCGCTGTTCAGGCTGAACACCAGGAACACGATCGAGGCCAGCGCGGCCAGACCGGACACGATGCTGACCCAGATGTTGCCGAGCAGGCTGGTGTCGCGCAGCGAGCCGAAGGCGGTGAATGCGCGGAACAGATTTTCGCTGTCGTCGAGCATGCGGGTGGAGCCAGTGATGAGTTCGGTGCCGGCAGACTGCGCGCGGAACAGGTTCTGCGACGAGGCCAGGATCGCGTCCAGGTCCTTCTTCATCGCGACCCACTGGTCGTTGGACTGGTTCAGCGCACCCAGCGCGGCGGCGTTGGTGAGCTTCTGCACGTTCATCGCCTGATCGCCGTTGCGCAGGCCGTTGAGGACCTGCACGAACACTGCGGCGTCGCGGCTGAGCGCGTCGCCCGCGAGCGCGGCGCCCGGGCCGCCGGCGCGGATTTCGGCGACTCGGCGGGCCATCGAACCGGCCAGCACCACCTGGCGCAAGGCGATGTAGATCTGCGAGGACGGCGCACCGCCGGCGGACATCGCACGCACCACCTCGTCGAGCTGCGCCTGCAACTGCGGGACGCGGTCGGTGAAGCTCTTGGCGTTGTTGGACAGCCCGAGCACAGCGGCTTCGGAGGCGATGATCTGGTCGACGTTCTTGCTCATCGGGACCCAGGTCGAGGTCACCGTGGCGATCGGACCGGACACGTCGGGCGCATTGCCGAAACGCTCGTTGAGCAGCTTGACGTCGGTGTCGATCTGCTCCTTGATGCTCTTGACGGACTTGAACGCCGCGGCGTCGCCGTTGATCGCTTCGCGGCTCTGGTTGGCGAGCCGCTGCGAGTTCACCTGCAGATTCGAGGCTGAGGTGTTGGCGCCGCCGAAGCGCGCGGTCTTCCACAGCGCGTAACCGGTGTTGCCCGCGAAGAAGAGCAGCGATATGGCCAGGACCCACAGCCACAGGCTGGTGCTCTGACTGCGGCCTTTGCCGGCGATGTTATCCATCGGAGTGCTCATGTGTCGCCTCGATCTGTGTTTGGAACTGCTGCTGTGAAAGGGTTGCCGTCAAGTCGTCGTCAGATGGCGGCGTGTCGGAATTCGGGGGTGCGGACCAGGCGATCCAGGCTGAAAACGCCCCAGACATCATCGGCGGTGCGGTAGGCGCGATCGATCAGGCCGGCGTAGCGGCCGTCGGCGAGGCCTTCGGCTTCGACCTCCTGCTCTTCCATGAAGGAACGCTGGCCGTAAAGTTCGTCGATGGTCACCGCGACGTCGCCGCCGGGCTGACGCAGGACCATCACCTTCTGATGGCCTTCGTGCAGCACGCTGCGCGCGCCTTCGAGGAATTGCTTGAGATCGACCACGGGCAGCAGGTTGCTGCGCACGTTGGCCACGCCGAGCATCCAGCCCTGCGCACCGGGCACCGGGGTGATCTGCGGGACGGTGAGGATTTCGGCCACCGACTCGTAGTTGGACACCAGGCGGCGCTGACCGATCCGGTAACCGATGCCGCGCCACAGGCCGGCGGCCTGAAGCTGCTCGGGCAGGCCGGCGACGTGGGCGAGACTGCGCCGTTCGTATTCGGCGAGGGTCTCGAACGCGTCGACCGGAGCCGTCTCGACGACGGCTCCGGCGTTGGCGGTTTCGATGCCGGACTCGTCCACGCTCATGCACCCGTCTCCAACAATTGGTCGATCCGGGCGATCAGCGCATCCTCGCTCGGCGGCTTGACGATGTAGTCTTTGGCGCCCTGGCGCATGCCCCAGGCGCGGTCGGTTTCCATGCCCTTGGTGCTGACGATCAGGACCGGAATGGCCTTGGTCTTGGGTTCGCGCGACAGCGCGCGGGTCGCCTGGAAGCCGTTCATGCCCGGCAACACCTCGTCCATCAGCACCACGTCCGGCAACTCCCGTTTGCACACTTCAATGCCATCCTCGGCGCTGGTGGACGCGAGCACCTGATGACCATGACGCTCGAGCAGCCGCGTGAGCACGGCGGTGTCGGTCGGCGAATCTTCGATGAGCAGAATGCGGGCCATGAGTTGCCTGTCCCCCCGGTCAGGCGTTGACGTGTTTGCGGATGGCGTCGAGCAGTTCTTCGCGGGTGAATGGTTTGGTCAGGTACTGCTCAGAGCCGACGATGCGACCCCGCGCTTTGTCGAACAGACCATCCTTCGAGGACAGCATGATCACCGGCGTGTGCTTGAAGACCTGATTGTTCTTGATCAACGCGCAGGTCTGATAGCCGTCGAGGCGCGGCATCATGATGTCGACGAAGATGATCTGCGGACGCTGGTCCGCGATCTTTGCGAGTGCCTCGAAACCATCCGTCGCGGTCACCACTTCGGCCCCCTCGCGTTTGAGCAGGGTTTCGGCGGTGCGCCGGATAGTCTTCGAATCGTCGATCACCATCACCCGTAAACCCTGAAGGCCGCCGGCTGGATTCTCGTCTTGCGTCATCACGTCTCCCCATGCGCCCGGCAATCGATGACTGCGCTGCTCGTTTGTCATCATTTTCAGCCACCTATATCCCAGTCTGAAGCTGGACTGTCAAGGTTTGCTTAGCAACTTCCCCGCCATGAACGATGAAGTGAGGCTTCCATCGCGCCAGCTTGTTACCATCCGACCCGACGAATCTTGCAGGTACAGCGGCATGCCGAAACTCGCGCGCGACGTGGTCGTGGTCATGGATCCGATCGAGTCGATCAGAATTGCGAAAGACTCCACATTTGCGATGTTGCTCGAAGCCCAGCAACGTCAGTATCGGCTCTTTCACGTCACTCCCGGCGGCTTGGGCATGCGCGGCGGCGTCGCGAGCGCGCAGGTGTCGCCGCTGGTGGTGCGCGACGACGCGAAAGACTGGTTTGAAAGCGGACCTGCGTCACACCGTGCGCTGGGGCCGGACGATCTGATCCTGATGCGCAAGGATCCGCCGGTCGACGCCGACTTCCTGCACGACACGTTGATCCTCAGCGCCGCCCAACGCGCGGGCGCACTCGTCGTGAACGACCCCCAAGGGCTCCGGGACCACAACGAAAAACTCGCGGCACTGGAATTCCCGCAGTGCTGTCCGCCGACCCTGGTCAGCCGGCAGGCGCCAGCGCTGAAGGCTTTCGCGGCCGAGCACGGCGAGGTGGTGCTGAAGCCGTTGGACGGCATGGGCGGACGTTCGATCTTCCGCTCGCACGCCGGGGACCCCAACCTGAACGTGATTCTGGAAACCCTGACCGGCGAAGGACGACACCTGGTCATGGTCCAGCGTTACCTGCCGGAGATCGTCCAGGGCGACAAACGCATCCTGCTGATCGACGGCATACCGGTGGACTATTGCTTGGCGCGAATTCCGCAAGGCGATGAATTCAGGGGAAATCTTGCCGCCGGCGGCCGTGGCGAGGGCCGCCCGCTGACCGACCGCGACCGCTGGATCGCCGCCCAGGTCGGCCCGGAGATGAAGCGCCGGGGCATGCGGTTCGTGGGCCTGGACGTGATCGGCGAGCATTTGACCGAGGTCAATGTCACCAGCCCCACCTGCATCCGCGAACTGGACAAGCAGTTCGGGCTGAATATCGCCGGACTGCTGTTCGACGCCCTGGAGGCGGCGGGCTAAACGATGTCCGCCGTTAGCGCGCCACTTCCGCCTCCGCCCACGATCGGCGAGGACCAGCGCCTGGGCGCGACCCTGGTGCTGTCGCTATTGCTGCACGGGCTGCTGATCCTCGGCGTTGGCTTCGCGCTGGAGCGCGCGGCGCCGGTGGTGCCGATGCTGGATGTGATCCTGACCCAGACCCGCAGCCCGTTGACGCCCAAGCAGACCGATTTCTTGGCCCAGGCCAACAATCAGGGCGGCGGCGAGCACGACAAGGCCAGCCGCCCGCGCGACCCGCAGCCGGGCACGGTGCCGCAGGCCGAAGCCGGGGTGGCGCCGCAGACGGTGCGCGCGCAGTCGCCGGCCCCGCAGCCGCCGCCGGAAGCGCGGGTGATCGCCAGCCCGAACAGCGAGATCCGCCGCGCGGCCCCGAGCCGGGTCTTGCAGGCGACCGTCACCCCGCAGCGCATCGGGCCGCAGAAGGTGGAGCACGACATGGCGATGGCGCGGCTGGCGGCGGAGATCCACCTGCGCTCGGCCCGTTATGCCAAGCGCCCGTCGCGCAAGTTCGTCTCCGCCAGCACCCAGGAATACGCCTGGGCGAACTATTTGCGGGCCTGGGTCGACCGCGCCGAGCGCGTCGGCAACCTGAACTACCCGGACGAAGCGCGGCGGCGGCGTTTGTCGGGCACGGTGGTGATCAACATCGGTATTCGCCGCAACGGCACCATCGAGCGCGCCGATATCGTCCAGTCCAGCGGCATCGCGCTACTGGACGAGGCCGCGCTGCGGATCGCCAGGCTGGCCGAGCCCTACCCGCCGCTGCCCAAGACGACCGAAGACCCGGACATCCTCAACGTCGTGCGCACTTGGCAATTCCTGCCGGGCGGCGAGCTGATCGACAAATGACGCACGCGTCGCGAGGCCTGTAGAGCGGGCTTCAGCCCGCAGCCTCGGGTGCGGAGAAGGTGCAGCGGGCTGAAGCCCGCTCTACAGTTCTATCCAGCCGAACCCTTCGCCGCTGCGGTAATAGACCGCGGAAGCGCGCGCATACAGCAACTTCGTCGGCACCAGTCCGAAGAACCGGCCATCCGCGCTGTTGCCGCGGTGATCGCCCAGCACCAGCGCCATGCCGGCGGGAACGGCGACGGTGGCGAGGTCCGGTCCGCCGCCGTCGCGCAGATCCAACTGCACGTCGCGCGTACCGAAATGTTCGATATCGCGGGCGGCCGCGTCGTGCAGCGGTTGGCCGTCGATCCACAATCGACCGTCGACCACCGCAACCGTGTCGCCGCCGACCGCGACCACGCGCTTGATCAGCCGGGTCCCGTCGGTGGGCGATTTGAACACCACCACGTCGCCCGGTTGCGGTTCGCCGCGATCGACCAGCTCGATGTCGGTGAACGGCACGCGCACGCCGTAGGCCATCATGTTCACCGCGACGCGATCGCCAGGCATCAGCGTGGGCTCCATCGAGCCGCTGGGCACCTGGTAGTGATTGGCGAACGAACTGCGCGCCACGGTCAGCAAGACCACCATCATCGCGAAGGTGAACCATTCGTTGCGCCAGAACGGTATTTTCTTAGCGGTGCCGTCGGTCGATGCGGTGCGGGTCATGGCGTTCCCCTCGTGGATGCTGGTCGCAAATGCGCGTCGGAACATGGACCCATGGTGGCCGGCCGAGTTCCCCTCAAAACCCCATGACCGATGACCTATCGACGGCCGCGCCGCGGGGGTTGTGTCCGCAGTGCGACGCGGGAAGATCTTGCCGGGCGTGCGCTACCGGACCTGCGCCCGTACGAAACCGACCATGCAGGACAGCAGCAGCGCGCCGATCACCACCGCAAGGCGCACGACGGAAACGCCCGGCATCTTCATCGCAGCAACCTCTTGGCGGCCGCGATCACGAACGCGCGGCGCGCAGCGCCTGCTGCTCGACGAGCGTGAGCGCCACCTGATTGCGCAGGTAAGCGGGTTCGAGCCATTCCGGCGCCACCGCTTCGCCGCGCAGCATTGCGGCGTGCGCGAGCCGTACGACGTCGGCCGCGTGCGGCAGGGCTTCGGCATCGACCGCGCGACGGTCCGCCAGCAGGCGCGACGAAAGCATGCCGCCGAGCGCGCCGAAACCGGTGCCGACGCCGAACCACGCGCCTACGCCGTCCGGCAGCGGCACCGCATCCGGCGCGAGCACCCGCTCGTCGCTCATCGGCATTGGCCGCAGCGCGCCGTGTTCGAGCGCCAGCCGATAACCGGCGGCGTAGACCTCATTCATCCGCGCATCGATGGCGGCGAGCACGCCGTCGCCCTCGCCCGCGCCGAGCGCGACCGACCGCATCGCCAGCGTCGCGAGTGTCGAGACCGGCACCGCCGGGCGATCCAGCGCCAGCGCGATGCCCTGCGCGATCGCCACGCCCAAGCGCACGCCGGTGAACGCGCCGGGACCGCGACCGACCGCGATGGCATCGAGCTGCGATTTCGCGATACCGGCCTCGGCCAGCAGCGCCTCCGCCCACGGCAGCGCGAGCTCGGCATGCCGGCGCGGCGCGATCTCGTGGCGTTCGCGCACGTCGCCATCGACCCACAGGGCGACGGAGCAGGCTTCGGTGGAGAGTTCGAAGGCGAGGAGGTTCATACGGCTATTGTAGGTCGGGCCCTGGCCCGACATCACGACCCATCCGTTTGCGACGCGCGATGATCGGAACCGCTCCGCTCATTGTCCGGAACGATTCGAGAAGGCGGGATGTCGGGCCAAGGCCCTACCTACGACGCCGGCTCCGGAGGTATCGCGTCGCCGAAGAACGCCTGCACATCCGCCAGCGAGCGGGTGCGCGCGAACGGCGGCAGCGAGTCGAGGAAGGTGCGGCCATAGGATTTTCCGATCAGGCGCGGATCGCACAGCACCAGCACGCCGCGGTCGGTTTCGGTGCGGATCAGCCGGCCGACGCCCTGCTTCAGCGCGATCACCGCCTGCGGCAGCTGTTCGTCGCGGAACGGATTGCCGCCCTCGCGGCGGATCGCGTCCAGCCGCGCCTCGAACACCGGATCGTCCGGCGCGGCGAACGGCAGCTTGTCGATCACCACCACGCTCAGCGCATCCCCGGCCACGTCCACGCCTTCGCGGAAACTGGCGGCACCCAGCAGCACGCCGTTGCCGGAATCGCGGAAACGCTGCAGCAGCACCGAACGCGGCGCTTCGCCCTGTACGAACAGCGGCCAGGGTCCATCGCGAAGCAGTTCCGCCGCTTCGCGCAGCGCGCGATGCGAGGCAAACAGCACGAACGCACGGCCACCCGAGGCTTCCAGCACCGGGCGCACGACATCGATCACAGCACTGGTGTAATCGCGCGAATTCGGCTCCGGCATGCGCTGCGGCAGATAGCACAGCGCCTGGCGCGGCCAGTCGAACGGACTCGGCGCCAGCAGCGTGCGCGGCGCGTCGAGCCCCAGCCGCACCGAAAGATGATCGAAACCGCCGGCGACCGCGAGCGTCGCCGAGGTAAACACCCACGCGGCGCGCGACTGTTCGCGATGATTGCGCAGCGGCCCGGACACATCCAGCGGCGTGCGCTGCAGGCGGAACCCGCGCGGCGAGAGTTCGTACCAGCGAACATCCCAGGCGCGCGGATCGGGTTTGGCGTCTTCGTCGTCCTGCGAGGCGTCTTCTGCTTCGACGGCTTCGGGTTCGAC
>JAYUUH010000453.1:0-3160 GCA_043754745.1 Lysobacter sp. | reverse complement strand
GTCGGAGATAAAGGCGGAGCCGGTGCTCGATCCGCTGCTAGCAGATATTAAAGGCCGGGACGATACGAAAATTCGCGAGTTCCTCCGTAGGACCGGCGGTGATGTGGATGGAGGACGGCGTGCGATGCTGCCGCTTTGCCGGCTACATTCATCGCTTTTCACGAAAGACCATCCGGATCTTACAGTCGCCGTTGATGCTTTAGACAGTCTGGCCTCGCTTGGAACTCGACAGGCGCGTTCCGTCCGGACGTTAGTCGCAAAGCAAGCTATCGAGAGCATAGACGAAGTCGACGATACGGTATTTGACTTCGTCGTGAATGCGATGGAGCAGGGTGTAAGTACTAGCGATCAGGCCGTCGCCGCCTTCGATCGCGTCGGTTTGGCGCTCTGGCGTCGCTCTCCGAGCCGTTTCATTGAAGCCATCCACGCCGATGGCGTTGTTGGTCGCGTATCTAAAGACGCTCTGAAAACGATTGCGGCTCCAGAGCTTGTGGCAGGCCTGCGCGACAATCCGCAGCTTGCAGAGCACATTGCCACGGTGCGTGCCGACCTGCTTGAACGCATCGACTTCTGGAGCATTCCCGGCATTGACGACAATCTAGCAACTGGCGTCGCTGCCACCGATGCAGGGCGCGTGGCGTCGGCGCTACTGACAGCTGGAAGGGTTGGTCCGGCGCCCTTAATCGTCGCGCGGGCGGACTCGCGTGAGCTCGCCACCGCCTTGAATGGGGTTTCCACTGATTCGGTTTTGGATTCGTGGCTCGGAGCGCTTATCCGTGATCCCTCCAAGACTGCGGCGGTATTAGCTTCCGGTGAGGTCACGCATCGGTCCATCGTAGTTCGTTTGGCTCGATCTGGTAATCCGGACGTCGTCCCCAACGACTATGGCGAGGATCCGTGGCTCATCGCGATACGAACTGCCACAAAACTAGTCGGGCAGGCTGATGAGGAGTATCTCGCCGCCTTCATAATTTCACGTGCTCTTGGTTCACGCTCCCGGTCGCAGGCGGAACTCATTCGTTTCGCCTACACGACGCTGTATCGTGCGCTTGAGCGGAGCCATCTTTCCGGAGATGCCCAGAACATGGTCAGAATGCGCCTAGATTGGAGCGGCTGGTTTGGTTGGGACAACTGTTCGCGCTTAAGAGAAACGGTGGTGAGTCGTTTTGTCGATGGGCACTTTGATCCAGAGACGTTCGGCCGCCTGACCGATGACGGCGATCTCGCGGTCTCGCTAATAGACGAGGCCGCGAGGACCGGGCGTGGCCGGCGCTATCTCGGCGAGGTTCGCAATCGTCTGAAGAATGCAAGCGAGAAGGGCATCAGGGTGAGGGCTGATTACATCGCACAGAAGATAAAGTGACTGCGCAGTAGTTCTAATCGACATCCCCCGATTTTGAGTAGCAGCCCGATCTGGAGTCCAATTCCCAACGAGAGGAGATTTACTCGCCGATGGCGAGAGCCGGGCTACGAAAGCGCTTGGTTGGGTTCTGGGTGCTCGAAGCGCAGTGGCTGGGGCTCTGAGCATCATCGTTGAGCCTCGATGCGTCATTGACGGCGCTTGGATCTTCAGCGTCGACGCTCTGCTGCTTCAATGTCGGAGCTCCGGGCCTCAATGTCGAAGCGGCTTAACCCGGCATCGCAGCGACCAGCCTCGACGCTGAAGAAAAAAGCATCGTCGCCTTGGCTTGGGAACTCCGCGCGCGGCGCCGGGAGCTTCATCGATGGTGAAAATTTCATCATCGCTGGGGCTTCAGAGCTCCGGCGTCGGTGAAATGCGCATCAGCACCGGTGTTCGCGATGGCATGTCCTGGGCGCGGAACAGCAAATCCTCGGAAAGGGCAGGGCATGCCCACGGCAAACAAAAAAACCGACCCGCTTGCGCAGATCGGTTTTCCATATGTCTTCCGCATTGCCTGACAGATGAAGCGAGCAGGCTCGGACAAGTACTGGATCGATCATGGTGGGCGGTGCAGGGTTCGAACCTGCGACCCTTGCCGTGTGAAGGCAATGCTCTACCGCTGAGCTAACCGCCCGATGTTCGGCCCGCCATTTTACGGAGCAGGACGGGCGGAGGCAAGCCGTCATTTGCAGGTGGGTTGCCAGCGACCGGAGCGGTCACTCCAGTTGCGATTTGGCGTAGGCCGCGTCCAGGGCCTCCATGGCGTCTACAGGTTTGCACTTGGCGGCCTTTTCGTAGGCGGCTGCGGCCTCGTCCTCCTTCTTGTCGCCGTGCAGCAGCATCAGCAGGTTGCCGTATTCGATGTGGGCGATGGGCGAGTCCGGGGTCAGTTTGAGCACTTCCTTGATGTGCTTTTCGGCCTCGGACGCCTTCGCGCCGTAAGTCAGGCCGCCGATCATCGCGCCGATCTTCGAGATGATCTCGGCGTGGTATAGCGCCATCGCAGTGTGGCCTTCGGCATGCTTCGGGGCCAGTTCCAGCGCGGTATCCAGCGATGCGCGGACCTTGCCGGCGATGCCGTCCTTCAGCGCCTTGGCGATCGACAGCTTCTGGCTGTAGCGGCCCAGCGCGAAAGCGTGGCGGTAGTGGCTGTTGGCGTCGTCGGGCAGGGCCTTGATCGCGACTTCCGCGAGTTTGGCCGCCTGTTCGAAGCGCTTGAGCTTTTCTGCGTCGGCGTCGACCAGATAGGTCGCATGGACGCCGATGGCCTTGACCGCGACCGAGGCGCCTACCGGGCCCAACGCTTCGCCTGCGTCGAACGCGGCCTTGAAATCGCCGTGGTGGAAGCTGCGCCAGGCATCCTGCAGCGCTTTCGCCAGTGCGGCGGCGTCCAGGCCCTTCGGCGCGGCTTTGCCGGCGGCTTTGATCAGTGCGGCGGCGCGTTTCTCGTCCGGGAAGGGCTCGCAGTCGCCCGCGTGCAGCTTGGACCAGTCTTTCTTCAGCGCATCGCCGGCATAGGCGAAGGCTTTGGCATCGTGTGGGAAAGCGGTCCAGTCGTTTTTGGCCATGTGTCGAGTCCTCTCGATGGAAGCGGGCAGCATCCCGCGAGTAGCGATGCGAGGCAAGCCCCAACCATACGGGCTAGTGTGTTTGCTCGGCGCAGGCCGCGCATGCTGAGCTCATCCAAAGCCGGTTTCCCGGCGCCCCGCAACGGAGATCTCCCATGGCACGCAAGACAATCACCCGCACCGCTCCCAA
>JAYUUH010000452.1:0-3162 GCA_043754745.1 Lysobacter sp. | reverse complement strand
TGCGGCCGCGCTGCCAAGCCTCGGGGGCCAACAACTGATAAGAGTTGGTCGTCACGCCCACGAAGACGCCGACATCGGCGCTCTTGCCTTTCGGGTAGCGCTGCTTCAGGCGTTCGCGCGTGTAGCCGGCATCTTCGATCGCGGACCAGGCGGACTGCAGGAAGCGGCGCTCCTGCGGGTCGATGATGTCCGCTTCGGCATCGGCGATGTTGAAGAAGCCGGCGTCGAACTTGTCGAAATCCTCCAGGAAGCCGCCGCGCTTGCAATAGATCTTGCCGTGCTCGGACTGCGCGGGGTCGGGGTCGTAGAACGACGACGCATCCCAGCGGTTTTCGGGCACGCCCTCGATGAGATCCGTGCCGGCGCGCAGATGCGCCCACAGCGCGTCCATATCGTCGGCCTGCGGGAACGACGCATGCACCCCGATGATGGCGATCGGCTCGGCATGCGCGTGCGCGTGCATCTGCGCATCGGGCGCGGGTGTGGCAACCGCCGGCGGTTGCGACCGCATGGCGATGGGTGCGGCGGTGACCGATGGTGTCGACGGCGTGGCATCGGTCGTGGCGGCATCATTCATGGATGCCGGAGCGTCGACGACGCCTTGCGTCGCGCCCTCGCCCGCGAACCTCGCGGTCAGCGCGGTTGCCGCGTGTTCGGCGAGATACGCGGCCAGCTCGGCAACGGTCTCGTATTCGTACATCAGGGTCTTCGGCAGATCGCCGAGGTCCTGTTCCAGGGCCGCACTGAAGCGTCCGATCATGATCGAGTCGAAGCCGAACGCCTCGAAGCGTTCTTCGATATCGATCCGGTCGGTCGGAATCCTGGTTTCGGCATGGACCAGCCCGCACAGGTAGGCGCGGGTCTGCGCCAGCAGGACGTCGCGGTCGATCATCGCTCCGCCGGCCTGCGCGGTGTTGGTGTTGGTGGTGGAGCTGGCGATAGCGGTGCTGGACGGGTCGCAGTAGGCCGCGATCTTCGAGGGATGGCCGTACAGCGCCAGCGCCCGCGGCAGATCGGAACGCAGCAGCGTGTTCCAGTAATCGAAGCCGATTTCGGTCGGCAGCGCGCACAGCCCGGTCCGTTCCTCGGTGCGCTGCAGATCGGCTGCGGACAGCTGCATGCCGCCGGCCTGCCAGTACGGCCAGCCGATCGACAGGGTCTTGCCGAAGCGCTCGCCACGCGTATGCGCGGCGTCGCGATGTTCGGCGAAAGCATCCATGAAGGCGTTGGCGTAGGCGTAGTCGGTCTGGCCGACGTTGCCGAAGCTACCGGCGCCCGACGAGAACAGCACGAACAGGTCCAGCGGCTCGTCGGCGGTGAACCGGTCCAGATGCAGAGTGCCCTGCACCTTCGGCGCCAGCACCCGGCGGAACTGCGCGCGGTCCTTGCGTATCAGCAGCGCATCGTCGTTGACGCCGGCGCTGTGCAGCACGCCGTTCAGCGCGCCGAAGCACGCCTTGACGTCCGCGATCAGTGCGCGCGTCCGGTCCGCATCGGCGATGTCCGCCTGCAGATACACCGCTTCCGCGCCGAGCGCACGCAGTTGTTGCAGCGCTTCCTCGACCCGCGCGTCCAGGGCCGAACGCCCGGTGATCGCCAGCCTGGCGCGGTAGTGTTCGGCCAGATGGCGTGCGAACAGGATGCCCAGGCCGCCCAGGCCGCCAGTGATGAGATACGTTCCGCCCTGCTTGAGCGGCATCGGCCATGCCGGCACGCGTTCGGGCGACTGCAGCGCCAGCACGCGCACCGAGCGCTGCGCCGCGGCGGCGCCGTACGTCCGGTAGCGGACTTCGGTCTCGCGCTGCGGCGCAGTCTGCAATTCGTCGATAAGCGCTGTGACGGTGTCGATGACGCTGGTTGCGGGATCAATGTCATCGTGCTCGATCGACAGCACGCGGCCGTGATAGCGGTTGTTCTCCAGCGCGAACGAGCGGTAGAAGGCTGCTAACGCTTCGCAGGGCGCAGTGTTCGCCTCGGCGCTGGCGTGGAAGAACGACACGAACGCGCAAGGCGCCTGCTGCGCGCCGGCGCCGGCCAGCGCCCTGCAGAATCCGGACAGCGCGTCGATACCCGCATGCAGGGCGCGTTCGATGGCCTCGTCCGCCGTCCGGTCCGTCTGCGCGTCGGCATGCGACGACAGGCGCGCAGCGTTCGCGTTGTGGATCACCCGGGTCGGCGTCCGGCCCTGGCGCCTCAGCGTCTCCAGCAGCGACTCGAAGTGCTGCGGCTGATCAGCGTCCACGCAGAAGTGATCGGCGGCGTCCTGCCGGAAGGCATCGCCAAGACGGACGAGCACAATGGTCTTCAGCGGCGACGCGGTGTGCAGGCGCGCTTTGATCTGCTCGAACAGTTGATCGTCGGTGTCGATGATCAGCAGCGCGTCGTCGGGTCCGAAGGCGGCGCGCGGCGCGGGCAGCGCGGCGTCTCGCCAGACCGGCGAATAGCATGTCGACCGCTTCTCTTCGCCGCTGTCCGCAAGCAGCCGCGCAGGCGCAAATAGCGTTGCGGCGGGTGCAGGGCCGAGGGCCGGCGGATTGACGGCCGGATCGAGGGCTGGAACCGGCTGCGGCCAGTAGCGTTCCTTCGCGAAGGGATAGCCGGGAAGACGATGCATGCGCTGCGGCAGGTCGGCCGCGTACAGCGACGACCATTCGAATTTGGCGCCCTGTACCCATAGCGCCGCGAGCGCAGCGGATTGGCGAACGCCATCGCGCGACAGCAGTGCGGCGGCTTCTTCCGTCGGTATCACGGCATCCTGCGTGCGCGACAGCGCGCCCCGATGGCAAGTGGGGCTGTTGCCGGGCGCCGACAGGAATTCGCGCAGTCGCGCCTGCAATTCCTGCACCGACTCGACCACCCAGGCGCAGCGCTCGCGCATCGGGTCGCGCCCGATCTGCAGCGTGTAGGCGAGATCGCGCAGTGCGATCTCCGCGCCGCCGCGGTCGAGCGCATTGCGATCGAGCGCATCGTGATCGAGGAACGCGAGCAGGTCCTGCGCCATCGCGACCAGTTGTTCGGAGGTGCGCGCGGACAGCGGCACGATGCAGGGCTGCGGCAGTACCGGCTGTGCGCGGAGGACCGGCACGTATTCTTCGATGACGACGTGGGCGTTCGTGCCGCTGAAACCGAAGGCACTGACGGCCGCTCGGCGTTTCCGGCCGG
>JAYUUH010000451.1:0-3163 GCA_043754745.1 Lysobacter sp. | reverse complement strand
CTTGTTCATCCAGCACTACCAGGACATGGCGCGCGGGCATTTCACCATCCGCAGGCTGGAACAGGTCTACGGCAGCGAAGCGGTTCACGCAGCCTATGCCGGCCTGAAGCGTCCTGTGGAAGTGAAAGCGATGCGCCGCCTCGACGCGCCGCGCTGAACCGTGACCTTCAGAGCCTGAGCCCGCTCTCGAACGTCCGCACCGAACCATCCAGAGGGTCGACGAATGTCAGCGACCGAGCCAGCAGCTTCAATGGCCGGTCCGGATCGTCGGGCGCCTGCGCGGCCAGTACCGGATACAGCGGGTCGTTGTCGATCGGCACGCCCAGCGCGGCCATGTGCACGCGCAACTGGTGTTTCCGGCCGGTCGCCGGTTGCAGACCGTAACGCCAGGCCTTGGGCCCACGCTCGATCACATCGATCCGCGTGAACGCGTTCGGCTCGCCTTCGACTTCTGCGGTGAGGAAAAACGGCTCGCCGCGCACCAGCCGCGAACGGCGCTACAGCGGCCAGGCGGCTGTCGGCAACGGCGGTGCGATCGCTTCGTAGCGTTTGTCGATCGCATGGGTGCGAAACAGCGACTGGTAGCGCGCACGCGTCGCCGGATTGACGGAAAAAAGAATGACGCCGGCCGTCAGCCGGTCCAGCCGGTGCAGCGGCGCGATCCCGATATCGCCGAAGCGCCGTACCAGCCGCGCCAGCAGGGTCTCCGCCACATGGCTGCCGCTCGGAATCACCGGCAGGAAGTGCGGCTTGTCGACGACGATCAGGTGTTCATCGACATGCAGGATAGTTTCCTCCACCGCCAGCCGCGGCTCGGCCGGAACTTCGCGGTAGTAATGGATCTCGGCGCCGAGTCGGAATGCCGCGTCTTCGCGCAGCGGCCGACCGCCGGCATCCAGCACTCGGCCGCGCGCGAAACGGTCGCGCCATGTCTCGCGGTCGACGGCGGTAAACCGCGCGCACAGCGCCTCCAGCACCGTCGCCCAAGGGCCCTGCGGCAGTTGCAGGCGGCTGGCGGAAACGCCGTCGATGGCGGGCGGGGCGGGCGGGGCGGGCATCGGTGCAGCTTAACGTCCCGGGACGGCGCCTTGACCGGGTTTCTGCTCATGAAAGCTGCATGCCTGTTAGCTCGGTCTGGTTCCAGACGGTCCGCCAGTAGTGCGCAGCGGCGCAGCGATTCGGGCAGACTGTGCCTTCTCGCCAGCACGGAGGCCGCATGAGAGTCCTTGTGTCTTTCGCACTATCCATATTGTTTGCCCCTGTAGCTCTCGCCGCGGATGGCGTTATCTATAAATGCGTTGATCGATCCCGCAATGTCACGTTCCAGAATGAGCCTTGCTCAGCTGGTGAGCTCACACGATCAACGCGCGTTTACACTGATCCGGGTTACAACCCGGACCTTGCTCGAAAAGTTGCGGATGATGACCGCGCGATTCAGCGGCGCAAGGCCGAAAATGCGGCTGCCGGATTCTATTCGTATGACGCGCCCAGTCAGGAGCGCCCAGAGGTCGTGCAGTGCCGCAATGCACGCCGAGAGCGTGATGAGACGCTGCATCGTGTGGGGCTTAAGCGGACGTTCGACCTGTTACGCCGACTGGATGACAGGTTGTACGAAGCCTGCAAGCGAACGCCAAACGTCCGCTGAGTAACGATTGAGTTAACGATATAAACGCTGCGAAGTCCTGAGACAGGCAATGTGCCATTTCGCATAATGTATATTATGTTCAGTGGTTGCGCAGATTTGCGCGGCGCTGGAAGCTGCGCGGCCGCCCTCATTGGATGACGCCGGCATGGACCTAGAGCTAGGAAGCATCGATTTACGGTGGTCTGGATGGCGGTTGAAAGGCCGCCATTTGCTTGCACCAGACGGAACCGCGATTACCCCTGAGCGCCTGCAAGGCATTGTCTGGCGTGACGAGATGGAACTACGCCGTGCCGGATACGCCAGCCGGAAACGGGCCGAGGCCGGCCGGAGATCGCCTCAGTACGGCCCCGGCGTCAAAGTCGTCATCTTCGAGCTGGCGGAACTCAGGGTAGACGGCGACGCGGCCGGCTGACGCCGGTCTAGTTCACTCGCAATATCCGCAAGCGTTGAATACAGGCCGGCATAGATCGTGGTGGTGTTCAGGCGAAATCCGGAGGGTGCCAATCTGCTGAATCTGGCGCTGCCGACGCGCCTTAGCGTTATTGCAGTCAATACGGTCATAGCCGCGCATTGTTGGCCAAGAGGATGCCGTTGCACGTTGAGCGGCATTGCGTCGATCCATTTCAGCCTGAATCCGCCGACGTTCCTGAGCGGCCCTACGGGCATTGTCCGGCGACACATAAGTCGCGACCTTGTCAGTGCGATGTGTCGCAGGACAGGGTTCATCTCGGTAGACAATGTCTTTGCCCCGGACGCATTTGTAAATGTGGGTGTTCTGGGCGTGACAGATAAGCGCAGCCAATAGGACGGCAAACGCAAGCGATACCCTTCGCATTTTGAAGCCCCCTGCTCCACCAATGCGCAGCATAAAACAGGACGACACTAAGAGAAAGCGGTCAGCAGGATGGTGCGCGGCAACGTCGCGGCCGGAAGACCGGCAAAGAAATACCCGCAGGCGCGATGCCGTGCGGGCGCGTGTGAGGCAGTCACCGTAGGGGCGCAGCCCCTACACCCCTACCCTATTCGCCGATGCTATGGGTTCCCTTGGGAGCTAAGCCATGATCGCCGTAAACAGCCATCTGACCGAATGCAAGAGATTGCGGCGACGCTTGCGAGGAAGTCGGCGCGGCAGGTTCGCCGGCCGCAGAATGCGAGCGAGCACCGCGACCAAGAATATCGTTGCGCTGCTGAACATCACGAAGGCGGCCGGTTTCTGCTTGCTCCGAATCACGGAATGGCTCGTACTGGCCGTTTCGAGCGATGACGCGACAGCGTGAAAGCTCGACAACGTAAACCGTACCCTGATCCGTAATACACGTGCAAGACTCGGACATGTCCATCCCACTACCTGCACAGAAAATCCGAGGAGGCTTGGGCGGCAGCTGCGCACCATCGTAAGCGGGCGCGGTCCATGGTTGACCATCGATGCGCGGCCTAAGCCACTCGGCGTAGTTTCTGGGATTGGGCTGATTCGCTGCATCCGGGCTCGCAACCTTCGCTGGCGCTCCGTTTGCTCCC
>JAYUUH010000450.1:0-3163 GCA_043754745.1 Lysobacter sp. | reverse complement strand
AATCCCGCAGCTCGACCGCGATGCAGTCCGTTTCCAGGCGCGCGATCACCGCATCGGCCATCGCAGCGGTGCCCAGCGGCGGGCGGGCCGCGTTGCCCGACGGCGCCAGATCCGCAGTCAATGCCCCGTGGTCGATGGCATCCGCGACCGCGCCTTCGATGCAGCGGGCTTCGGCTTCCAGGCCCAGCGAATAGCGCAGCAGCATCGCCGCACTGAGGATCGCGCCGCAGGGATTGGCGATACCGCGACCCGCGATGTCCGGCGCCGAACCGTGGATCGGTTCGTACACGCCCAATCGGCCTGCGCCGAGCGACGCCGACGGCAGCAGCCCCATCGAGCCGGCGAGCATCGATGCTTCGTCGGTGAGAATGTCGCCGAACATGTTCTCCGTCACGATGACGTCGTATTCGCGCGGACGCGCGATCAGGTGCATTGCCATGCTGTCGACCAGCTGGTGTTCGAGCCGCACGTCTGGAAATTCATCGCGCGCCACCCGGGTCGCGACCTGACGCCACAGTCGCGAGGTTTCCAGCACGTTGGCCTTGTCGACCGACACCACGTACTTGCTGCGATCGCGGGCCAGCGCGCAGGCGCGGCGCACGACGCGCTCGATCTCGTCGACGGTGTATTCGCACAGATCCGTCGCGCCGGTTTCGGTACGCGTGCGCTGGCCGAAATAGAGGCCGCCGGTGAGTTCGCGGACCACGATGATGTCGACGCCGGCGAGCAGGTGCGATTTGATCGGCGATGCGGTCAGCGCGACCGGATGGGTCTTCACGGGGCGCAGGTTGGCGTACAGACCGAGTTCCTTGCGCAAGCGCAGCAGCCCTTGCTCCGGGCGAACTTCGCCGTCGGACCACTTCGGGCCGCCGACGGCGCCGAGCAGGATCGCGTCGGCCTTGCGGCAGGCGTCGAGCGTAGCGTCGGACAGCGCAGTGCCTTCAGCGTCGATCGCGGCGCCGCCGATCAGGCGGGTGTCGAAATGGAATGTGTGCCCGTAGCGGCGCGCGGCGGCCTGCAGTACGACGATCGCAGCGGCGGTCACTTCCGGGCCAATGCCGTCGCCCGGCAGAACCACGATGTCAGCGTGCATGGCGGTGCGTCTCCATGGTGCGGTCCTCGTAAGTTTGAATGGAAGCGCTGTGCTTCAGCAGATAGCCGAGCTGATCGATGCCTTCGAGCAGGCAGGTGCGCGCGAAGCCGTCGATTGGGAACGCGAAGCTGCGGCCGTCGGGCAGGGTCACGCGGCTCGCGGCAACATCGATGTCGAGTTCGAGGCCCGGGCTCGCCAGCAATTCGTCCACCACCGTAGTGTCCAGCACCACCGGCAGCAGACCGTTCTTCAGCGCGTTGCTGCGGAAGATGTCGGCGATCTCGGCGCTGATCACCGCGCGCAGGCCGAAGTCGCGCAGCGCCCACGGCGCGTGCTCGCGCGACGAGCCGCAGCCGAAATTTCGCCCGGTGACGAGAATCTGCGCGCCCTGCGCTGCGGGCGCATTCAATGCGAACGCCGGGTCGGGGCTGCCGTCTTCGCGATAGCGCCAATCGTTGAACGCGAACTTGCCCAGGCCTTCGCGCGACGTGGTGGTGAGGAAACGCGCCGGGATGATGCGGTCGGTGTCGATATTGGTTTCGGGCAGGCAGGCGGTGCGCGAGCGGACGTGCGTGAGAGGGGCGTGGGTCGGCGCTGCATGGTTCGGTAGGATGGCGCTCATGCCGCGTCCTCCTGCAGATAGCTGCGCGGGTCGACCACCCGACCGGCGACGGCGCAGGCGGCGGCGGTGTAGGGCGATGCCAGCACGGTGCGGGCATCGCGGCCTTGGCGGCCTTCGAAATTGCGGTTGCTGGTGGATACCGCGAGCTGTCCCGGCGCGACCAGGTCGCCGTTCATCGCGATGCACATCGAACAGCCCGGCTCGCGCCATTCGGCGCCGGCGGTGCGGACGATGCGGTCGATACCTTCGGCTTCCGCGGCGCGCTGCACCTGCACCGAGCCCGGCACCACCAGCATGCGCACGCGAGGATGCACACGGCGATCGGCCAGGATTTCGGCGACCTGGCGCAGATCGCTCAGCCGGCCGTTGGTGCAACTGCCGACGAACACCACGTCCACCGGCTGCCCCGCCAGCGATTGGCCGCCGGTGAAACGCATGTAGTCGAGCGCACGCTGGGTGTCGGCATCGTTCGCGACCGGCAGCTTGGCGTCGACGCCGGTCACCTGCCCGGGATGCGTGCCCCAGGTGACCGTGGGATTGATCGCTCTCGCATCGATGCGCACCACGCGGTCGAAGCGCGCGCCGTCGTCGCTGCGCAGCGTGCGCCAGTGCGCGACCGCGCGGGCGAAGTCGTCGCTGTCGTGTCGACCAAAGCCGGGTGCGCGAGGCGTGTTGGCGAGATATTCGAAAGTGATGTCGTCGGGCGCGATCAGCCCGGCGCGCGCGCCGGCTTCGATCGACATGTTGCAGACGGTCATGCGTTCTTCCATCGACAGCCCGCGGATCGCGCTGCCGCGGTATTCGATGACGTGGCCGGTACCGCCGTCGACGCCGATCGCGCCGATGACGTGCAGGATCAGATCCTTCGCGGTCACGCCGACACCGAGCTCGCCTTCCACATCGATCGCCAGCGTCTTCGCCTTGCGCTGCAGCAGGCACTGGGTCGACAGCACGTGGCCGACTTCGCTGGTGCCGATGCCGAACGCCAGCGCGCCGAATGCGCCGTGCGTCGCGGTGTGGCTGTCGCCGCAGACGATGGTCATGCCCGGTTGGGTCAGGCCCAGTTCCGGGCCGATGACGTGCACGATGCCGCGATGGTCGCTGCCGAAGTCGAACAGCTCCACGCCGAAGCGCGCGCAGTTTTCGCGCAGTGTGCGGACCTGTTTTTCGGCATCGGGCGTGTAGTAGTCCAGCTTGCCGGCGACGTCCGGCGGCGTGGTCGGCGTGGAATGGTCGAGCGTGCCCTTGGTGCGCGCGGGCCGACGCACGGGCAGGTCGCGCGCATTGAGTTCGGCGAACGCCTGCGGCGTGGTCACTTCATGGATCAGGTGCAGGTCGATGTAGAGCACTGCGGGCGCATCGGCGGTTTCGGGCACGACCACGTGCGCGTCCCACAGTTTCTCGAACAGGGTTTTCGGTTGCTGTCTTTGCGGATCGGGAGTCATGCA
>JAYUUH010000449.1:0-3169 GCA_043754745.1 Lysobacter sp. | reverse complement strand
TCGACCCCGCTTCGGCGCACGAAGTTGCCGCTGCGCTCGTCGTAGACCAGCGAATGGCCGCGGCGCGTGGCGCGCGATTGGTAGCCGGTGGCACTGACGAAGCGGCGGAAATCGTCGACGGTGACCTCGTTGCTCGACATCGCGAAACCGCGATTGAAGCGCACGTAGTGCGCCGGGCGCTCCCTGTCGTCTGCATCGACCTCGGCCTGCCCTGCGCCCATGCGGAACCCGCCGTGCGGCACCACCACCATCTGCGGGCCACGACCGCCGCCGGCTAGCGCGTCGGTGAAGCGCTGGCCGGGGCGCAGCAGGCCGTAGTGCGTGGCCAGATCGATGCGGGTACGCAGTTCCGCGGCGGCGGGGTCGCCGGGTTCGGCGATGCGCAGGATCTCGGCCAGACGCTGGCGCGCCCACGGCAGATGATTCGGACGCTGGGGCTTGGTCAGCAATGCCAGGCCTTCATCACGCAGCGTTGCGATCTGCCCCTGCCGGATCGCATCGACCCGGAGACGGCCGGCGTCCACGGTGTCGACACCGGGCCGCACCGCTGCCGCCCTGGCGAGCCAGTGTCGCGCTTCCTCGAAATCGCTGCGCACGGCCGCGTCTTCGGCGCGACGGATCAGCGCGCTTTCCACCGCGGCGACGCCTTGGCTAGCGCGCGGCTGACCCGGCTCCAGCACCAGCACATGACGGAACAACGGCAGCGCGCCTTCCATGGGATCGCCGGGGCCTGCCGTGTCACCGAGACGGCCCTCGGCCAAGGCGGCTTCAGCCTGTTCGTTCAGCTCCCACAGGCGGTCGGCGCGGTCGAGACGACCCAGAAACTCGGCGCCGCCCTCGACCCGATCCAGCCCGACGTTGCGCGTCACCGCCGCGACGGCATGCGCGCGACGCAGCGCCTCGGCGGCGTCGCCGGATTCGGCCAGCGCCGCGTCGCCGGCGTCGACCAGTTTCGCCAGTGCGCGCGCCAGCCCGGTCTTGGCCCTGGCGTCGTCGGGGTCCAGCTTCAGCAGCGCCAGATAAAGAGGAATGGCGGCATCGGCGTCTTCGTACAGCCGGCCCTCGGTCACCGCCGCCGCGGCTCGCTTGCGCACGGCCGGTACGTCGGCCTCGGCCAGTTCGATCTTCGGGCTGCGCCAGGTCAGGCGATCGGCGATGGCATCGTCGCCGCTCACCGTCACCTGGCCATCCGCGCGCGCCTGCGTCGTCGCCTCGCGCTTGTCCTCCGGCGAACGGTCGTCGCGGCCGCAGCCGCACAGCAGCAGGAGCGTCGCGAGAACGCCCGCCGCCCATGCCCGTTGTGTCGCGCGCAACGCCAATCTCCGCTCCCGCCGCCGTGTCCGAATGCCGGGTCACCTTACCGCATCGTCCTCGCGCGACGATGACCCGGGGCCGACTCCGGTAGCATAGCGGCCCGCCTCCGCCGACCCGAACCCGTGCCCCACTGGATCACCGACCCCGCCGCGCTGGACGCCCTGATCGCCGCGCCGCCGGCCACCATCGGCCTGGACACCGAGTTTGTCCGCGAACGCACGTACTGGCCGCAGCTGGCGCTGGTGCAGATCGCGGCCGGCGAGGAGATTTTTCTGGTCAACCCGCTGGCGCCGGGCATCCCCGCCGCGCTGGCGAAGTTGCTGTCCGACACGCGCGTCCTGAAGATCATGCACAGCGCCAGCGAAGATCTGGTCGCGCTGAAATACGCCTGCAACGCCCTGCCGCAGCCCCTGTTCGACACCCAGGTCGCGGCCGCGCTGTGTGGCGTGGCCGCCGGAATCGGCTATCAGCGCCTGCTGCAGGATCTGCTCGGCATCAGCGTGGACAAGGGCGAGACCCGCTCCGACTGGTTGCGCCGGCCGCTGTCGCCGTCGCAATTGCACTACGCCGCGGACGACGTGCTGCACCTCGACGCCCTGCATCGCACCCTCAGCGCGCGCCTCGACGCCCAGCAGCGCATGCCGTGGCTGGAGGAAGACTGCGCGCGGATGCTGAGCAATGCCGCGCAGGACGAAGGCGAACGCTGGCCGCACCTGGGCATGCGCTCGGCGCAGTTCCTGGATCGCGACGGCCAGATCCGCCTACTGCGACTGCTGCGCTGGCGCGACGCCTATGCCCGCGATAACGACCGGCCGCGCACATGGATCCTCGACAATGAACTGGCGCAAGCGCTGGCACGCACGCCGCCGCGTGACCAGGCCGAACTGCAGCGCACCTTCGACGGCCAGCCCAAGGCGCCGCGCAAGCTTGCGGCGCAGGTGTTCGAGGCCCTGAACGCCCCGCTGACGGACGAAAACGACCTGCCTCCCGCCCGCGGCGACGACCGCGACCGCCAGGCCTACAAACGCCTGCAGCAGGCCGTGGCCGAACGCAGCGCCGAACTGGGCCTGCCCGACGGCGTCCTGGCATCGCGGCGCTGGATCGAAGCCCTGCAGGACGGCGAAGACTGGCCCGGCGCGCTGTCCGGCTGGCGCCGCGCCCAGCTTGAAACCCGGCTGGCGCCGATTTTCGCATCCCTGTCTGCGCCGACTGGCGGCCGCTGACCAGCCTCCGTATACTTGCGCCCTTATCGCATGGGGCGGTAGCTCAGCTGGGAGAGCGCCACGTTCGCATCGTGGAGGTCAGGGGTTCGATCCCCCTCCGCTCCACCATCCGATAAAAGAAAAAGCCGAAGCATTTGCTTCGGCTTTTTTATTGCCGGCGACATGGCCATGTAAAAAACATGCGCCCCACCGACAGCCTCATTCAGAAAAGCAAAAGCGGTAGCCGTTGCTGTTGTAGGAGCGATGCAAGTCGCGAAACCTGCGCCACATGATCCACGGCGTCTCCCGCAACCAGCACAAACCCCAGCACCGCAGCGCCACACGATGGCGATCGATGCGGCCGCTGCAAGGTCACCGGCTTCGCGACTCCCACCACCCCTACAAAAGCGGAGAATTGCCGTTGTCGTTGCCGTTGCTGTTGTGGGAGCGACGCAAGTCGCGAAGCCGGTGACCTTGCAGGGACCGTATTGATCACCATCGTGCGGCGCTGCGGTGCCGGCCTTTACCTTGATTGCGGGAGAAGTCGTGGATCATGCGCTACGGGTTTCGCGACTTGCGTCGCTCCCACAACAGCAACGGCAACGACAACGGCAATTCTCCGCGTTTGTAGGGGTGGTGGGAGTCGCGAAGCC
>JAYUUH010000448.1:0-9549 GCA_043754745.1 Lysobacter sp. | reverse complement strand
GCGATTTCCAGCGGATCGCGGTGTTCTTCGAGAGGATCGTGATGCCACGTTCCTTTTCGAGATCGTTGCTGTCCATCATGCGTTCGGTCGTGACCGTGCGCTCACTGAAGGTACCCGACTGCTTCAGCAACTGGTCGACGAGGGTGGTCTTGCCGTGGTCGACGTGGGCGACGATGGCGATATTGCGCAGGCGTTCGATAGACATGGCGATGGGCGCCCGGGTGTGGCCGGACGCTAGAATTTTCGTGAAGGAAGCCCGCTATTATAGCCGGCAGCCGAGAGTAATGGCTCGGTTCGCCCATTCGGATTTGAGGAAACCCGATGCCCAAGCGCCCGTGGAAGCCGCCGATGTGGCTGATTGCCCTGGATTTCATGGGTCTGGCGCTGCTCGGCCTGGGGTTGGCGATGCGGTTCGCCCCGGATTCGGCGGTCGCGCAGGCCTTGCCGGCCTCGTTCCGGCTGCCGTTGCTCGCCGTTGGCGGCGGGCTGTTCGCGTTCTGCTGGGCGGCTCTGGCGATGTCGTTGCTGGATCATCGTCGCGGTTGAGCGCCGTCCGGCATGGCCAGGTCAAGCGCCGCCGGATCGACGGCCAGAAGATCGTCATTCCGCGCTTGGCCACGGGCGTAAGCGGCCGCGACCGGGTCCGATGCGCAACCCGCTGGTGCACGGGCGTCTGGCCGACGCCGGCATTCCGGTGATCGTCTACATCACTTTCAAGGCGGGTATGGCGACCGAAGAAGCGCCCTGATCGCCGGGTTTCCAGGACGTGACGACCATGCCCGCCCGAGAAGATGGGCATGATACGGTGTGGCCCCTTTTATATGCGTCGTTTCGACACCACTTCGATCCCACCTCGCGTCCTTCAACTATTTCCGGAGCCTGACCATGAGCCTGATCGCCCATTTCGATACCGACCGCGGCCCGATCCGCATCCAGTTGCACGCCGACAAGGCGCCGCTGACCGTCGCCAACTTCGTCAACCTCGCCCAGCGCGGGTTCTACAACGGCCTGACCTTCCACCGCGTGATCCCCGACTACATGGTCCAGGGCGGTTGCCCGCAGGGCCGCGGCACCGGCGGGCCGGGTTACAAGTTCGAGGACGAAGCCAACAACGGCGTCGCCCACGAGCGCGGCGTGCTGTCGATGGCCAACGCCGGCCCCAACACCAACGGCAGCCAGTTCTTCATCACCCATGTCGCCACCCCGTGGCTCGACGGCAAGCACACCGTCTTCGGCAAGGTGCTGGAAGGCATGGACGTGGTCGACAGCATCCGCGGCGACGACATCATCAAATCGCTGAAGATCGAAGGCGACGCCGAAGCCGCGCTGGCCGCGAAGGCCGACCGCGTGGCGGAGTGGAACAAGATTCTGGCTGCCTGATTGTTCGACTGGACCTTGGTCCAGAGATCCTGAAGCGGTGCCGATTCCATCGATGGCACCGCTTTTCAATTTTTTTCCGCGAGGCCGGCGATGCTGTTTTCGACCCGCAAAGCCCATGGAGCAAAAAGCCTTGGCGCTTTGACCTTGATGTGCGCTTTGTCTGCTTGCGTCCAGGGCGACAGGCCTTCAGCCGGCTCCAAACCCTCCCCTAACCCGGCCGCGACGGCTTTTGTTGCGAATAGCGCTGGCGATCGCCCGGTTCCGAATGGTTCACCCCATACGGCGGGCGAAGACGAAGCGCAGTCCGGCCGATCCGCATCGCAGTCGCCGGATGACGCATCGCAAGTGTCCGGCTCCGAGGCAGACAGCACCGCGCCGGGTATCGAAACATCCAGCCGGGAAGCGGACTTCGGAAATGACGCCGGCCCGGAAGGCGATCGCAGCTCATGGACGCAGGTCTATTGCGGAGAGGACGGCGCCAATCTTCGCGAAACACTGGTGTGCACTAAGCCTGAAATTGCCAAGCGGAATAGCGAGTTCGTGTCGATGCTGGCGGACATCGCCGATGAATACCCGGATAGCGACAAGACTCGAATCGCGGCCATGAAGCAGGTGAATGCCTGCAAGACCCGGAAATGCCTGTTGGATGCATATGAGAGCTGGTCTGCCTACCTCGAAGAGAATTACCCCTATCAATTGATGGTCGATTGATCGTGCGGGCTTCGCTCTGGAGCGAATGCTGCAGCGGCGACTGGTGCTGTCGACGCTCCATGGGCGGACTTGATGGGCGGGGGTAATAGGCAGGGTGATGGCAAGAGATATCGGTCCGGTGCTTTCAGGCACTGTTGGTTTCCCCGCTTGTGTATCCGAATCGCGTGTCGGGTGTGATGTGCATGCTGTTGAAACCGGCGATCGCTTGCTTTTTCCTGATCGGATCGACGTTCGGCGCGAAAGCCGACGATAGCCTGTGCTACGGCACGCCTGCACATCGCCGCGTGGCGCATGCCAAGCGTTTGCCCGCGAGCGGCAGCAACTTCCGCGCCTACAGCCGCGTCGGCGTTTCGCTTGGCCGCACGTACACGCATGCGCGGGTTGCGTACGCGATCGTGGATGCGTACGAATCGCTGGTCCGCAGCGCGGCCGCGAAGATCTTCGTGTACGGCGAAGCCGGGTTCGCGAAAGGCGGGCCGTTCAAGCCGCACAGGACGCATCAGAACGGGCTGTCGGTGGATTTCATGGTGCCGGTGATCGATGCGAAGGGCCGCTCGGTCCCTTTGCCGGGGACGGCGGCGAACAGCTACGGCTACGACATCGAATTCGATGCGGAGCGCGGTATCGCGATCTCAGGATCGATTTCGACGCACTGGCCGAACACCTGTACGCGCTGGCCCAAGCCGGGCGTCGTTCCGGCGCGCGCATTGATCGGGTGATTTTCGAGCCGGCCTATCTGCCGAAGCTGTTCACCACCCGCCCCGGCCCGTATCTGCGCAAGAACATCGACTTCGTGCGTGGAAAAGTATGGCGGCGCCATGATGAGCATTACCACGTCGATTTCGTGGCACATTGCCGTCCACGTTGACCATCGTGCGGGGTGCCGTCGTGTCGAGAAGATTTCTGGGTCTTTTGCTGTTCGCGGCCGGTGTGGCCGCGCTGGTGGCCGGTTTCCAGATCGTAGCGCTGGTGTCTGCGGCGATCGGGCTGCTGTTCATCGCAAGCACCGCGCGGCCGGGACGCGGGGGTTCGGATCGCGGCGGCTCGAGTCACGCCGGGTCGAGCGATAGTTACTACTACGGCGATCATCGCAACGATGACGATCGTGTCGGCGGCAGCGACGGCGATTCCGGGGGAGGTGGGGATGGTGGTGGAGGCGGTGGCGGCGGCGACTGATTGTGCGCATCGGGGTTTCAGCCCCGATCATGGGGTCGAGGTAGGAAAAGTTCGGGCCTGAAGGCCCTCCTATCAAAGCCCGCGTGTTTAGGAATCGCTGCGTCGGATCGATATGAAAAGAGCGCCCTGCGGCGCTCTTTCTGTTTCCTGCATCGACGAATGCCGGATCACTTGAAGCGCATGCCGTCCAGCATCGCCTCGACGGCGGCGACGTCGCGGCCGTGGTAGTACTCCTTCGGTGCGATCCAGACCAGCACGTTGAGGAATTTTCCGCGCTCGGCGACCGCGGCGGTACCTCTGTAGATCAGGCCGTCGGGGTTGGTCATTTCGACATCGAAGCGGATGCCTTCAACGCTGCCGAACGTGTGCGGACGCAGATTGGTGGTCTGGATGCCGACCCACTGCTGGTCGACGAAACCGTCGGCCACCAGTTTCTGCAGTTCGTCCAGACGCATGCCGACGCGGTACCACGGACCGTCCGGACGCGACCTGCGCTCGCGCACCACTTGGAACACATGTTCGCCAGGTTTGATCTTCGAGAAGATGATCAAACGGTTCAGCGCGACGCCGTCGATGGTCCACAACTCGGTGCGACGGCTTTTGATACGCGCCCAGTCCAGCGAACTGGTCAGGGTCATGTCGAACGCGGTGGCTTCGCCCTTGGTCTGCAGGCGGCCGCCGCTGGACGCGCACGCGGTCAACAGCAGTGCGAGCGCGATCGGCAGCAGCCACTTCAGCAAGCGCAGCGTCATGGGGTGGGCTCCAGTCGGGTCAGATAGTGTCGGATCAACGCGGCGTCGCCGGCATCGGGCGCGGCCTGCAGGTAGTTGCGCAGCGCGCCGGCCGCGCCGGCCGTGTCGCCTTTCGTGCGCAACAGCATGCCCTGTTCGCGCCATGCCGCGGCGGGCGGGTCGGGCAGGGTCAGGGCTTCGGCATAGAACTGCCCGGCCCTGGTCATGTCGTCGTTCTTGTTGCGGCGGCGATGGGCTTCGCCCAGATAAAACGTCGCCAGCGCCACGTTGTCGGGCGTGGCGTCGCGCTTGAGTTCGCCCAGCACATGGATGCTGGTGTCGTAGGTACGACGCGAGAGTTCGCCTTCCATCCAGCGCTGCAGGAACGGCCGGATCGCGGCGCGGTAGTCCTCGGCATAAGTTTTCGGATCCGTAACGTTCGCCTTCGTCGCGGCGGCGCGGATGTCGGCAATGCGTTCCTTCGTCTGCGGATGACTGGCGAAAACCGCGCGGTTCCTGTGCGTGCGGTCGGCTTTTTCCTCGCGATTCAAGCGTTCCCAGATGCGTACGCCGGCCTGCGGGTCGTAGCCGTGCGCGGTGGCGACCGCGAAGCCAAGCGTATCGGCTTCGCGTTCCTTGTCGCGCGATTGTTTGGACAGGCCGGCCATGCCGCCGAGCAGGGCGATGTTGCCGGCGATCGGAATGCCCACGCCCAGCGTCACCAATCCGAAGGTGCTGAGGACGGCGGTAGTGCGTTTCGCCGACTGCCAGCCTTCCAGCGAATGCCGCGCCTTGTAGTGCGCGAATTCATGCCCCAGCACCACCGCCAGTTCGGATTCGTCGCGCATCCGCAGCAGCGCGCCGGTGAAGACGAAAGTCACGCCGTTCGGCGCCATCGAGGCGTTAAACACCGGGATGTCGACGATGTAGATGCGCAGATCCCTGCAATGATCGGTCGCGACCTTGCAGGCCACGCGTTCGACATAGCGCTGCAGTTCCGGGTCGCGGACGATCAGCGGTGAATTGCGGATCTCTTTTTCGGCCTGGTCCATGCCGTACCAGAGTTCGGACTCGGTGGAGCCGGGCACAGGGCGCTCGCCGGGCTGCAGGTGCGGCAGCCGAACCGCCGCGTGGGCCGATCCGAGCGGCGCGCTGAGCGCAGCGGTCAGGGTCGCGATAGTGAAGATGAGACGGAAGGCGTGCATCGCTTACTCCAGCGGCAGTTTCTGCAGCATCCGCTGGACGGTCTTGTTCGCGCCTTCCCGGTCGCGAAGATCGCCGGACTGGTTGGCGAGCAGGTTGTACCAGACCACTTGCCCGGTGCGCAGATCGACCAGGGTGGCCACGCCGACCTGTACGCCGCCGCCGATGTCCAGGCCGCCGCCCAGCGCGGCGCCGACCAGGATGCCGAACACCCGCAGCGCGGTGCGACCGCCGCTGGCGTAGCTGTCGCGGACATAGGTGAAAAGCGCGTAATCGGCACCGGTCTGTTCGCGCAGGCTGGCCACGCCCGGACCGAGGCTCCAGTCCATCCGCGGCCTGCCCCTGGCGTCCTTCTTTGTCGCCAGCACGGTGCCCGCGATCGAGTACTGGGTGATGCTCATCGCCACCGCCTGGTTCAAGCGCAGCAGTTGGCCGAGCTGCGAGGTGGGATCCAGATCGTCCGGAATGTCGTAGTCGGCCTTCAGTTCGACGTTCCTGCCTTCGAGCTGGGCGTGGACTTCGGCCGGGTACAGCGTGCGCGCGGTGTCCGACCACGCCTTGCGCGGCTCCTGCAGGCCGCCGGCGGTGACCAGATACAACTCGATATCCGGTTCGATCACGACGATGCTGCCGTCGACCTTGACCAGACTGCCGGTGGCGTCGGTCGCGACGCGGGCGCGGTTGGCCGCAGTGGCGGTCGCGGATGCCAGAGCGCAGACGAGCAGCGCGGTCGAGGCAAGGAAACGGATCTTCACGGGCGATTCCCCTTCCGGCCGTCTGTCCGGAGTAAGTGTCCAGATTGTAGGGTCGTATATCCACTTCTGTCGCGGCGCCGACCGGCAGTATCCGACCGGTGCTGCGATCCTGAACCTGCGCAGCTACAATAGTGCATACCTTCTGCAGGTCCAACCCCATATGCCCTCTCTTGCCCGGCGCGTCGGTCGCGCCAAGCCCAGCGCCATTATGGTCGTGGCCGAAAAGGCCAAGCGTCTCAAGGCCGAAGGCCGCGATATCGTCAGTTTCTCGATCGGCGTCCCGAATTTCCTGCCCGGTCCGCACGTGTACGAAGCCGTCCGCGAAGCGCTGACGAAGGATTCGGGCCAGTACGGCAGCAACCGCGGTTCCGATGCGCTGCTCGACGCGTTCCTCAAGCACATGCAGGACACCGGCCTGGGCGGCTACACCCGCGCCAATATCGCCACCGGCATTGGCGCCAAGCACGTGATCTACAACCTGGCCGAAGTGCTGCTGGACGAAGGCGACACCATCGCATTTCCCACGCCATACTGGACCAGCTATCTCGACATCGCCGAGATCGTCGACGCGAAGATCGACCTGCTGCCCTGCGGCGCGGAACAGGATTACAAGCTCACCCCGACGCAGCTCGATGCGGCGCTGGCGAAGAAGCCGAAAGTGTTCCTGTTCAACAATCCGTCCAATCCGACCGGCATGGTCTACACCAAGGACGAAGTCGCGGCGCTGGCCGATGTCATCGCCAAGCATCCCGATACCTGGATCATCACCGACGACATCTACAACCGCATGGTGTTCGACGGCGTCGGCTATCACAACTTCGTGAGCTTCCGCCCGGAACTGCGCGATCGCGTGATCTTCATCGATTCGCTGTCGAAGACCTACGGCATGCCCGGCTGGCGTGTCGGTTTCATGGCCGGCCCGGAATCGGTGGCCAATGCGGTGGTGACGATGAACTCGAACCACATCACCAATATTCCCGAGCTGACCACGGCCGCCGCCATTGCCGCGCTCAGCGGCCCGCAGGACGTGCCGATGCAGAAGAACGCCGAGTTCCAGGCCAAGCGCGACCAGGTGATGGCGGCGATCACCGCGATTCCCGGCATCGTCTGCCCGAAACCGCAGGGCGCGTTCTACGTGTTTCCCGATGTCAGCGCCTACTTCGGCAAGACCCACGGCCCCACCGGGCTGAAGATCGACGATGACGTGACGCTGTGCAATGCGTTGCTGGACGCCAAGGGCGTGGCCTGCGTGCCGGGCTCGGCCTTCGGCGAGCCGCGCGCCCTGCGCATCAGCTACACCTGCCCGACGCCGCAGCTGGCGCCGGGTCTGCAGCGGATCCAGGAATTCTTCGCAGAGCTTCAATAACCGGGTGTCGTAGGGTGGGCCCCTGGCCCACCATCGCGATGTATCAAATCGCGTCGCACGTTTGGTGGAACAGCTTTCGATCATTTCCACCGCAACGGAAAAATTTCAACGGTGGGCCAAGGCCCACCCTACATTTCTCTTCGATAGACGGAGTCGATACATGAAAGCCCCCATGAGAGTCGCCGTGACCGGCGCCGCCGGCCAGATCGGTTACGCCCTGCTGTTCCGCATTGCCTCGGGCGAAATGCTGGGCAAGGACCAGCCGGTGATCCTGCAGATGCTGGAACTGCCGCTGGACAAGGCCCAGGCCGCGCTGAAGGGCGTGATGATGGAACTGGAAGACTGCGCGTTCCCGCTGCTCGCCGGCATGGTCGGTACCGACGATCCGCGCGTCGCGTTCAAGGACGTCGATGTCGCGGTGCTGGTCGGCGCGATGCCGCGCGGCCCGGGCATGGAGCGCAAGGATCTGCTGCTGAAAAACGCCGAGATCTTCACCGTGCAGGGCAAGGCGCTGAACGATGTCGCCAGCCGCAACGTCAAAGTGCTGGTGGTCGGCAACCCGGCGAACACCAACGCCTACATCGCGATGAAGTCGGCGCCGGATCTGCCGGCGAAGAATTTCACCGCGATGCTGCGCCTCGACCACAACCGCGCGCTCTCGCAGCTGGCGGCCAAAGCCGGCGTGGCCGTGGGCGACATCCAGAACATGGTGGTGTGGGGCAACCACTCGCCGACCATGTACCCGGACTACCGCTTTGCCACCGTCGACGGCGCGTCGCTGAAAGACAGGATCAACGACGCCGAGTGGAATGCGAATGCGTTCATTCCGCAGGTCGGCAAGCGCGGCGCCGCGATCATCGAAGCGCGCGGTCTTTCGTCGGCTGCGTCGGCCGCCAACGCCGCCATCGACCACATCCACGACTGGGTGCTGGGCACAGACGGCAAATGGGTGACCATGGGCGTCCCGTCCGACGGTAGCTACGGCATCCCCGAAGGCGTGATGTACGGCGTACCGGTGACCTGCGCCAACGGCGAATACACCCGCATCGAAGGCCTGCCGGTGGACGACTTCAGCCGCGCGGCGATGGACAAGACACTGGCGGAACTGGAAGAAGAGCGTGCGGGTGTTGCGCATCTGCTCTGAGCGAAACGCTGCGGTGATTCAAAGCAACGCCGGGCATCGCCCGGCGTTGTCGTTTCTGTCGGCAGACGAATGTCGATAACCCCGAAATGCCGTAGGGCGCATAAGCCGAAGGCGTCATGCGCCATCGCGCATCGCAGATGACGACTACCCTGAAGCTGGTGCATGACGCTTCGCTTATGCACCCTAGGTGTGTGCCTTAGAGCCTAACATAGGTGCCTCATGGCCTTTGAGTATTTGTATTGTGGCATCAGTAGTTGTGATTCGGCTGGAAGTTGTAGTGTTTGGCGATGTAGTTGTAAGCTCGATTGATTGCTTCAGTCAGGTCACTCATTGTCGTTTCTAGCTGCTTATCAAAAAGTTCGATGTTGATATCGCCTGCGTGGACCAGTGCATTCCTTTTCTGGACCAATTCTTCTATTGATTCGTATAGTGATGTCCGGCGCCCTCGATATGGTTTTCGCAAGGGCGCAGCCAAATCTAGCTTCGAATCAAGAAGTTTGAATGTTTCAGCAATTGCACTGGGCCGTTGAAACGAGAAGAACTCGGCTACTGCGCGCTCAACTTGGACAGATCCGATGGCAATTTTTTCCAAATTCGCATGACTTAACTTTGCATGCTTCAATGCAGACTCACGTTTTTTTGAGTGTCGAAGGCACGAAGCAAATGTAGCTCGGAAGAACTCTTCCCAGACGGCGATCATATATGGAACGAGCATGTTGTTGGAAAGAAGTCGAGGGTTCATGTCATCCATGAAGTGAAGTCCTGATGAGGAGTCGCGGGCTATCGGTCCTTCAAGGTTGCGGCTCGTTAAGTAGATTTTAGCTTTGGTAAAATTGTTATGAAATCTCCATCTGGCCAAGTAGCATCCAGACGAAATTGGTGGCGGAGGAGATTCTTCAGGATGCCAATACCTATTACGCCCAGCATCGGTTTCAAAGTAACCTCCAAAGAGGTCGCGCAGAAGTTTTAGTGTTTTATTTTGCTGGGTCAAATCCCAATAACTGCGGGAGGATGTAGATCGAGTCGTTACCTTGACGGGGCCCTTTGGTGTTTTATAAATATCTAGCTCAACCCCTGACCAAG
>JAYUUH010000447.1:0-9627 GCA_043754745.1 Lysobacter sp. | reverse complement strand
GCCGGCCATCGATAAAGCAGCGGCCTGAAGGCCGCTCTACGGGAAGACGTACGGGGATCCATGGGCCGCATATGGCCCATCGCGTAGAATGCGCGGATGGATGTCTCCCACCTGCTCGACGGCCTGAACGCCGCGCAACGCGAAGCGATCACCGCCGAAACCGGTCATCTGCTCGTGCTCGCCGGCGCCGGTTCCGGCAAGACCCGCGTGCTCACCCATCGCATCGCCTGGCTGCACGAAGTCTACGGCGTGCCGATGCACGGCATTTTCGCGGTGACCTTTACCAACAAGGCCGCGGGCGAGATGCGCCATCGCGCCGAATCGCTGCTGCCCGGCGGCAGTCGCGGCATGTGGATCGGCACCTTCCACGGCCTCGCCCATCGTCTGCTGCGCCTGCACTGGCAGGACGCGAAGCTGCCGGAGGGTTTCCAGATTCTCGACAGCGACGACCAGCTGCGGCTGGTCAAGCGCGTGGTGCAGGCGCTTGAACTGGACGAGGCGCGGTTCCCGCCGCGGCAGATCGCGTGGTGGATCAACGCGCAGAAGGACGAAGGCCGCCGCCCCCAGCACATCCAGCCGGAGAAGGACGAGTGGGCCAGCGTGATGCTGCGCGCCTACACGCTGTATCAGGAGCGCTGCGAACAGTCGGGGCTGGTCGATTTCGCCGAAATTCTGCTGCGCGCGCACGAACTGCTGCGCGACCATCCGGCGCTGCTGCAGCACTATCGCCACCGCTTCCAGCAGCTGCTGATCGATGAGTTCCAGGACACCAACAGCCTGCAGTACGCCTTCATCCGCCTGCTCGCCGGCGACACCGGGCAGGTGTTCACGGTCGGCGACGACGACCAGGCGATCTACGGCTGGCGCGGCGCGAAAGTCGAGAACGTGCAGCGTTTCCTGCGCGACTTCCCCGGCGCGCGCACGATCCGCCTCGAACAGAACTACCGTTCCAGCGCCAACATCCTCAATGCCGCCAACGCGGTGATCGCGCACAATCCGTCGCGGCTCGGCAAACAGCTGTGGACCGACAGCGGCGAAGGCGAACCGATCGACCTGTACGCGGCCTACAACGAAATCGACGAAGCGCGGTTCGTGATCGAACGCATCCGCGCCTGGGTGCGCGACGGCGGCAGCCACGGCGAAACCGCGATCCTCTACCGCAGCAACGCGCAGTCGCGCGCGTTCGAAGAAACCCTGCTGGGCGAACAGATCCCGTTCCGCGTCTACGGCGGCATGCGCTTCTTCGAGCGCGCCGAAATCAAGGACACCCTGGCGTACATGCGCCTGATCGCCAACCGCGACGACGACGCGGCGTTCGAGCGCGCGGTCAACACGCCGACGCGCGGGATCGGCGAACGCACGCTCGACGAAGTGCGTCGCTATGCGCGCGCCCACGGCATTCCGCTGTGGAAGGCGGCCGCGCTGGTGTCGCGCAGCGACCTGCTGCCCGGACGCGCGCGGAATGCGTTGGCGCTGTTCGAGGGCCTGATCGACACAATCGCCGACGAATCGGTCGACCTGCCGCTGAAGGACAAGATCGATCACGTGCTCGCGCGCTCCGCATTGCGCGATCATTACGCTGCGCTGTCGAAGGGCTCGCTGGATTCGCGCACCGACAACCTCGACGAACTGGTGTCGGTGGCCTCGCGCTTCGTGAAGGGCGACGACGAGGAATCCGCGGCGCTGCCGGAACTGATCGCGTTCCTCGCCTACGCCGCGCTGGAAGCCGGCGAAGGCCAGACCGAGGCCGGCGAGGACGGCGTGCAGCTGATGACGCTGCACAGCGCCAAGGGCCTGGAGTTCCCGCTGGTATTCCTCGTGGGCCTTGAAGAGGGCCTGTTCCCGAACAACAAGTCGATCGACGAAGCCGGCCGTCTCGAAGAAGAGCGTCGCCTCGCCTACGTCGGCATCACCCGCGCGCGCCAGAAGCTGGTGATCACCTACGCCGAAGCGCGCCGCCTGCACGGCCAGGACATGTACGGCCTGCCGTCGCGCTTCCTGCGCGAGATCCCTCCGACGCTGATCCACGAAGTGCGGCCGAAGATCCAGGTCGCGCGGCCGATGTACAACGCGAATGCACGCCGCGACGCGTGGCAACAGGGCCGCGGTCATGCATCGCTGCAGGAAAATACGGGCGTGCGTATCGGCCAGAACGTGACCCACGCGAAATTCGGCAGCGGCATCGTCACCGATATCGAAGGCACCGGCGCGCACGCGCGCGTGCAGGTGAATTTCGAGGACGAAGGCAGCAAGTGGCTGGTGATGGCGTACGCCAATCTGCAGCCGGCGTAGTCTCGAGCGGTAGAGCGGAGCGCAGCTCCGCTGCCTCGTGAGGCGCGAGCAGATCGACATCGAAGAGTGTTGTCATCCCGAGCCCCAGGCGAGGGACCTGCTGTTTGCTTTCATCGTTAACCATCCAAAGAAACAGCTGGCCCCTCACCCCGATGAAGCCGGGATTCGGGATGACAGCATTTTCGTCGCCATGCCGCTTCCGGAGACGACGCAGCGGAGCTGCGCTCCGCTCTACAATTGCGAAAAAGAGGCTCGTTCGATGACAGATACCGACCCCGATTTCCTCCGCGTCCGCGACTACCTTACCGGCCTGCAGGACCGCATCTGCGCCGCGATCGAGGACGCCGACGGCGCCGCGACTTTCCAGGAGGATCTCTGGGAGCGCGCCGAAGGCGGCGGCGGGCGTACGCGGATCCTGCGCGACGGTGCGGTGTTCGAGCAGGCCGGTGTCGGTTTTTCCGACGTTTCAGGCACCAGGCTGCCGCCCTCGGCGACCGCGGCGCGGCCGGAGTTGGCCGGTGCGTCGTGGCGCGCGGTCGGCGTGTCACTGGTGTTCCATCCGCGCAATCCCTACCTGCCGACTACCCACGCCAACGTCCGTCATTTCCGCGCGATCCGCGACGGCGAAACCGTGGCCTGGTGGTTCGGCGGCGGCTTCGACCTGACACCGTTCTACCCCTTCGACGACGACGTGCGCCACTGGCATCGGACCGCGCGCGAGCTGTGCGAACCGTTCGGCGGCGGCGAGCGTTACGCCGCGCACAAGCAATGGTGCGACGAGTATTTCTTCCTCAAGCATCGCAACGAAACCCGCGGCGTCGGTGGGTTGTTCTTCGACGATCTGCACGGCGACTTCGAGCGCGATTTCGCTTATCAGCGCGCGGTCGGCGATGGTTTTTTGGATGGCTACCTGCCGCTGGTCGAACGCCGCAAGGACACGCCTTACGGCGATCGCGAGCGCCAGTTCCAGCTGTACCGACGCGGCCGCTACGTCGAATTCAATCTGGTGTTCGACCGCGGCACGCTGTTCTGCCTGCAGTCCGGCGGGCGCACCGAATCGATCCTGATGAGCCTGCCGCCGCTGGTGCGCTGGGAATACGGCTATCGGCCCGATGCCGACAGCGACGAAGCGCGGCTGCAGTATTACCTCGAACCGAGGGATTGGCTGGCGTGAAGGTCTGTCTGTAGAGCGGCTTTCAAGCCGCTGCTTTCTCCGTCGCCAAGAGCATCTCGAACTGCCGATTCATTGCCATCAGCCGCAGGCGCGGCTTCGATATCGTCCCGCTTCTGGTTCGTCCTGGGCCGGCCTGAAGGCCCTCCTACAAAGTCTTAGCGGACTCCTGTGTATCGGCCAACACGATGCTGATCCGCCCGTTGGTCTCCAGCGTCGCCACGCGGATGCGCTCGACGTCAATGCAGCCGGCCTCGCGCATGGCTTCGTGGAAATCGGCATTGCTCACCAGCTGCCGGCGCAGCATCTCGCGATGGACCTTGCCGTCGCGCGCCAGGATCACCGGTTCGCCTTCGATCAGTTTGCGCGCAGCCGGACTGCGCGCGGCGACCAGGGCGACCACGTAATTCAGCGCGATCAGACAGACCGCCAGCAGCGCAGCGCCGGTCAGCGAGCTGTCGCCGCCGTTGAGCCCGTTCTGCACCGCGTTGCCGATCAGGATCAGCAGCACCAGATCGAACGGCGTGAACTGCCCCACGACGCGCTTGCCGGAAAGACGCACCAGCACCATGACCAGAATGTAGACGGCGACCGCGCGCAAGGGGAAATGCCACCATGGCGCAGACAGTTGGAAAAGTTCGGTCATGAGTGGCTCCAGTGAGGCGGACTAGGCCAGTCTCCTCCCGGAGCCGGATATTAAAAGTGTCGGGCAATAAAAAGCCCCGCAGGTGGGGGAACCGGCGGGGCTGGGAACGGGACTTGGGGAGAGTCTTACGTTCCGGCGACCACTCCAGGGGAGGGGGTGGTCTGCGACGGACGTTGCATCCGTCGCAAGTAAGTTGACCATGGACTGGGGGTGAAGTTCGTAAAAATTCCGCTTATCGATGCATTGAATTCAGGGTCGATTCACTGGTGGTGCATCGTTCGTTCAGATAGCGGCGAATCGACCGTAAAAACCTGTCTGAAGTGTCAGGATCGCCGTGTTTTCAACGTCTTACGATAGAACACTGCGATTGCTCAGTGTGCCTCATCCCAGTTGTCGCCCACGCCCGAATCGATTACCAGCGGCACCCGCAGCTCGGCTGCTGCGGCCATTCGCGCGGTCGCTTCGGCCACCAGCGTGTCGACGAACGCCTCGTCGCACTCGAACACCAGTTCGTCGTGCACCTGCAGCAGCATCTTCGCTTTGTCGGCATGGCCGGCGATCCAGCGGTCGATATCGATCATCGCGCGCTTGATGATGTCGGCGGCGGTGCCCTGCATCGGCGCATTGATCGCGGCGCGCTCGGCGCCGGCGCGCAAACCCTGGTTGCGGGCGTTGATGGTGTCCAGATACAGGCGGCGACCGAACACGGTTTCGACGTAGCCGCGCTCGTGCGCTTCCTTGCGGGTGCGCTCCATGAACTCGCGCACGCCGGGATAACGGTTGAAGTACAGCGCGATGTAGTCCTGCGCCTCGCCGCGGCCGATATCGAGCTGCTTCGCCAGGCCGAAGGCGCTCATGCCGTACATCAGGCCGAAGTTGATCGCCTTGGCGGCGCGGCGCTCGTTGCCGCTCACGTCTTCAAGCGGTTTGCCGAACACTTCCGCAGCGGTGGCGCGGTGGATGTCGGCGCCGGATGCGAATGCGCGGACCAGCGCCGGATCCTCGGACAGGTGGGCCATGATCCGCAGTTCGATCTGCGAGTAGTCGCAGGCGATCAGTTTGCGGCCCGGTGGCGCGATGAAGGCCTTGCGGATGCGGCGGCCGTCCTCGGTGCGGATCGGAATGTTCTGCAGATTCGGATCGTTCGACGACAGGCGGCCGGTGGCGGCGCCCGCCTGGTGATAACTGGTGTGCACACGGCCGGTATCCGGGTTCACCATTTCAGATAGTTTGTCGGTGTAGGTGCTGCGTAGCTTCGCCAGGCTGCGGTAGTTGAGGATGACCCGCGGCAGTTCGTGCTGGTCGGCGATCGCTTCCAGCGCCTCCTCGTTGGCCGACGGCTGCCCGCTCGGCGTTTTCAGCAGCGCCGGCAGCTTCAGTTCGTCGTACAACAGGGCGCACACCTGCTTGGGCGAATCCAGGTTGAAGGTGCGCCCCGCCAACTCCGTCGCCTTCTGCTGCGCGGCGAGCATCCGTCGCGACAGGTCGGCGCTCTGCCGACGCAGTTCGTCGGCGTCGATCAGGATGCCGTTGGCTTCCATCCGCGCCAGCACCGGCACCAGCGGGATCTCGATGTCGCGATAAACCGTCTGCAGAGTCGGGATCTCGGCCAGTTTCGCCGACAGCACGCGATGCAGGCGCAGGGTGATGTCGGCATCCTCGGCGGCGTAGGTCGTGGCGTCGTCGATCGCCACTTCCGAGAACGGGATCTGCTTCGCGCCTTTGCCGGCCACGGCCTCGAACTTGATGGTGTCGTAGCCGAGATAGCGCTTGGCCAGGGAATCCATGTCGTGGCGGGTTGCGCTGGAATTCCAGATGAAGCTTTCCAGCATGGTGTCGTCGGCGTAGCCGGCGATGGCTACGCCGTGACGGCGCAGCACGTGGATGTCGTACTTGCCGTGCTGGCCGAGCTTGCGGTGCTGCGCGCTTTCCAGCAGCGGACGCAGCGCGTCGAGCGTTTCGCGCAGGTCGAGCTGCGCCGGCGCGCCGGGATAGGTGTGGCCGACCGGGATGTAGCAGCCGCTGCCGGGTTCGGTGGAAAAGCTCAGCCCGACCAGATTCGCCCGCATCGCGTCCAGCGCATCGGTTTCGGTGTCGAACGCGAATTCCCCGGCGCCCTCGAGCTTGGCGATCCACGCGTCCAGCTGTTCGCGGGTCTGCACGGTGTCGTACGTGCCTTTCTGGGCCAGCGCGGGATCCAGCGCCTCGTCCTGGACGGGTGCGCTGCGGGCGTAGCCGGCGGCGGTGTTGCGCATTCCGGCCAGCTCGGCCGCTGCGTTCGCTGCCGGGTCGCCGCCGCCGAGTTCCTTGAGCGCCTGGTTGAAGCCGTAGCGCGCGTACAGCACGCGCAGATCGTCGACGTGCGGCTCGCGCAGCGCCAGCGTGGTCGGGCCGCCGTCGAGCGCGACGTCGAGCTTGATCGTCGCCAGTTGCCGGTTCAGCGGCAGTCGCGGCAGCGCCGCGCGCAGGTTCTCGCCGATCTTGCCCTTGATCGCATCGGCATGGGCGATGACGTTCTCCAGCGTGCCGTATTCGGCCAGCCATTTCGCCGCGGTCTTCGGCCCGCACTTGTCGACGCCGGGAATGTTGTCGACGCTGTCGCCCATCAGCGACAGCAGGTCGACAATCTGGTCGGCGCGCACGCCGAACTTTGCCATCACCGACTCGTCGCTGTCGAGGCGGCTGCCGCTCATCGTGTTGACCAGCGTCACGCCGGCACCGTTGTCCAGCCGGCGCACCAGCTGCGCGAAATCCTTGTCGCCGGTGGAAATGGTGACGGTGATGCCGTCGGCGGCGCCCTGCACCGCCAGCGTGCCGATCACGTCGTCGGCTTCCACGCCGGGCACGCGCAGGATCGGGATGCCCAGCGCTTCGACGATGTTGCACATCGGCTGCACCTGCGCGCGCAGCTCGTCCGGCATCGGCGGTCGATTGGCCTTGTACTGCGGGTCGAGGTCGTCGCGGAAGGTCGGGCCGGAGGCATCGACCACGAAGGCGATGTATTCGGGCTTTTCCTTCAGATGGCTGCGCAGCATGTTGACGATGCCGAACAGCGCGCCGGTGGGCTCGCCCTGCGCGTTGCTCAGCGGCGGCAGCGCATGGAAGGCGCGGTAGAGGTAGGAAGAACCGTCGATCAGTACGAGTCGTGTCATGGGTCGATTCTACCCCGCGCCTCCAGGTGGCCGGACCGCCGCCGGTGGCGCGTATGGTTCACGCCCCCCGGCGCATAATCGTCGTCCCCGCCGTTGGAGACCGCCATGCGCCGTTCGATCCCGCTCGTGCTGCCCCTGCTGCTCGCCCTCGGCGGTTGCGCCACCACCACCGGCAGCGCCGACGCCGGCGCCGCTAATACCGACATCCCGTCCGACGCGGTCGCCGCGACCAAGGTCCAGCCCAACGGCGACGAGATCACCGAATACCGGGTCGCCGGCCAGCTGCGCATCGTGAAGGTCCAGCCCAAGCGCGGCCCGGCGTTCTATCTCTACGACCGCAACGGCGATGGCCGCCTCGACGAGGACAAGGACGTGTCGCCGGTGTATTTCAAGTTGTTCGAGTGGTGATGCGCGTTGGAGGCGCATGAACAACGGATCTCGCTGTCGAGCCGCAGCGCGACTGACCGAACGCATCACGCTACCCGCGCGCACACCCACGCATCCACCCGTTTCGCGCCCGCGCGCAGCAGCGCATCGGCGGCGGCATGCAGGGTCGCGCCGGTGGTCATCACGTCGTCGACCAGCGCGACGTGCGCTGGCAGCGTTACCCCGGGCCGCATCGCGAACGCGCGGCGCAGGTTGCGGCGCCGGGCCGGGGCATCCAGTCGCGATTGCGGGGCGGTATCGCGCACTCGCAGCAGCCCATCGTCCAGCAGCGGCAGGCGCAGCGCGCCGGCCAGTGGTCTAGCCAGCTCGAGCGCCTGATCGAACCCACGCTCGCGCAGCCGGCTGCGATGCAGCGGCAGCGGGATGAGGGCGTCCGGTCGGTCGGCGTCGGCCAGCGCGCCGGCCATGAGTTCGCCGCAGAGCCTGCCGGCGGCCAGATCGTTGTGGAACTTCAGCCGCGGCAGCAGCCGGTCCAGCGGGGTGTCGTAGCGGAAGACCGCCCGGGTTTCGGTCAGCGGTGGCGGCCGGCGCTGGCAGTGGCCGCAGGCGGCGGCCGGCAGCGCCAGCGGCAGACCGCAGCGCAGGCAGGCGCTGCGGTTCCAGGGCAGGCTGCGGCGGCAGGCCGGGCACAGGGCATGGCCGTCCGGGCCGCCGGCGTCTCCGCAGACCAGGCAGTGCGCCGGCCACAGCCGTTCCAGCAGTCGGGCGAGACACGGGCGGACGCGTTGGCGATGTATAAGGTTGACAGGGCTGGACATGCTTTCCAGACTGCCCGTCCCGCTGCGCCGTGTTCGTCAGGAAACCCCGATGCCTGCTGTCAGTCTTCCCGCACCCCCGCGCCACGATTGGAGCCGCACCGAGGTCGAGGCGCTGCTGGCGCTGCCGTTTCCGCTGCTGCTGCAGCGCGCCGGCGAGGTCCACCGGGAGCATTTCGATCCCAGCGAGGTCCAGGTCAGCACGTTGCTGTCGGTGAAGACCGGCGGTTGCCCCGAGGACTGCGCCTACTGCCCGCAGGCCCAGCGCTACGACACCGGCGTCGAAGCCACCAAGCTGATGGAGACCGAAGCGGTGGTCGAAAAGGCGAAGCAGGCCAAGGCCGCCGGCGCATCGCGCTTCTGCATGGGCGCCGCGTGGCGCTCGCCGAAGGACCGCGACATCCCGAAGGTCGCCGCGATGATCCGCGAGGTGAAGGCGCTGGGGCTGGAAACCTGCGCCACCCTCGGCATGCTCAGCGGCGACCAGGCCACGGCCCTGAAGGCCGCCGGTCTCGATTACTACAACCACAATCTGGACACCGCGCCCGAGTTCTACGGCGACATCATCCAGACCCGCGAGATGCAGGACCGCCTCGACACCCTCGGCCATGTCCGCGACGCCGGCATGAAGACCTGCTGCGGCGGTATCGTCGGCATGGGCGAGAGCCGCCGCCAGCGCGCCGGCCTGCTGCAGATGCTGGCGAACCTCCCGGCGCATCCGGACTCGGTGCCTATCAACCGGCTGGTGCAGGTGGAAGGCACGCCGCTGCACGGAACGACCGAGCTGGACCCGTTCGAATTCGTCCGCACCATTGCCACGGCGCGGATCATGATGCCGAAATCGATGGTGCGGCTTTCGGCCGGCCGCGAAAGCATGAGCGACGAGCTGCAGGCGCTGTGCTTCCTCGCCGGCGCCAACTCGATCTTCTACGGCGAAAAACTGCTGACCACCGGCAATCCCGACACCGAGCGCGACCTCGCGCTGTTCGAACGTCTCGGCCTGAAGCCGATGGCGGTGGTGGAAATCGCCGGCACCGTACACGCCGATATTCTTGATACCAGCGCGCTACACGACAATCCTTCCGACACCCACGCCGCCGACACCGGCGAGACCAAGCCTGCCTGCTTCCAAGCAGCCTGACCGCGCCGCCCGACCGAGCTGTC
>JAYUUH010000446.1:0-3213 GCA_043754745.1 Lysobacter sp. | reverse complement strand
CGCGACCGACGCCGCCGTGATCCTGCGACCACAGCGGACGACCGCTTGGTGCATCGACGGCCATGGTCTGTTTCTTGTAACTGCTCGCGAACAGCGTGGTGCCGTCGAGGGCCGGCGTACCATCGACGTCGGCCATGCGATCGAGTTCGGTGCGGCCGTCCGGCTGGCCTACGGCCTGGTCCCAGAGCGGACGACCGTCGACGAGCGACAGCGCCGTGAGCGTGCCGTCGTCGTTGCCGACGAAGACGAAGCCCGGGCCCAATACCGGGGCGTCGTTGCCGCGCACGGACAGCGACGGCAGGTCGTGATTCCAGAACCAGCGACGCTCGCCGCTGGTGGCGTCGAAAGCGGTGATGCGGCCGTCGTTGGAGCGGACCACCACCGTGTTCTGGCCGGCGACGGGCGCGGCGATGACTTCGTTGGGAACTTTCGCGGCCCATTTCTGCGCACCGGTGGCGGCGTCGAGTGCGATCACGTCGCCGTCGAGGCTACCGACCAGCACCAGACCTTCGCCTGCGCCCGGGCCACCGGACAGGGACAGTTCGCTCTTGTAATGCCAAATCGTCGCGCCGGTCTGCAGATCGAAGGCGCGAACACCGCCTTCAACCGCGGCGGCATACACACGGCCATCGGCGATGGTCGGTGCCTGCAACAGGCCAAGGGACTCTTCGCCGCTGCCGGCCTTCGCCGTCCACAGTCGGGCCACAGTCGCCGATGGCACGAATTCGGTCAGTTCGTTCGGCTTGTTGGCGGCATTCTTGCCGCTGTCGTCCAAGGTGAACCAGCCTTTGACCGTGCTGCAGCCGGACAGGCCAACCACGGCGGCGAGCAGTGCGACGCGGAACAATGCGCCACTGCGCGGATTCGCATGAAGATTCATCGGTTTCGACGTGTTCAATATGGACCTGCTCAATTCGGGGTGTCAGGAAGCGGAATCGGGTTTCGGCGGGGTACCGCCGGCCTGGGACAGTTTCAATTCGACCAGGCGCCGCTGCGGGGCGGCGACATCCAACTGGGCCAAAGCCTTGTTGTAGGCGTCGCGCGCCTGGTCCTTGCGGCCGAGGGCGAACAAGGCATCGCCGCGGACTTCGTGCGCAACCGGATCGTCGATGGGGGTCAACAGGGTCAAGGCTTCGTCATTCTTGCCGGCGTCGATCAGCAGCCGCGCGAGACGCTGCGAGACCACTGCGGTGATCGCGCTGTCCTCGGTCCTGATGCCACGCAGCGTGGCGATCGCGTCATTGCGCTTGCCGCCGTCGGCATGTGCCTTGGCCAAGTCCAGCGCCGCGAGCACCTCGAACGGCGTGTCTTTCAATGTCACAGCCTTGGCCTTGGCTTCCTTTAACTTGCCGGCCTGGACCTGCTCCACCACCGTTTGGTAATCGTTGCTGGCCTTGAAGCGCTTGGCTTCGCCCTGATCCTGCCACCAGTACCAGCCGTAAATCGCGGACAGGCCTAGTGCCACGCCGCCGATGAGGCCGACGGCATTGTTGCGGAGCCAAGTGCGGACGCGTTCGCTTTGTTCGTGTTCGTCGAGGAGATCGTCAATCGCCATGTGTCGGTATCGTCTTGAAGAATGTTGCTGTCGATGGAAGGCGTGACGAAAGACTGGCGTTTGAACGTCGCGACGTTGTAGCAAGTCGCGCCTGAACACCGGCCGTCACGGGTGGCTTCGAAAATGATCCGCCGGGTCACCGGCCCGCGGCCGGCGCCGCATGGGCAGACAGGCTCGGAGGGTGCCCGGATCCGCTCCGGCGGGGTTGGCCGTGGCGGAGGACGTCCCGGGTGCGTTCATTGAACCCATGCGCGCAGCGCGATTCGACGAATGGCCGGAACTCCTCAGCGATCGACCGGCTGGAGAGAACCGTCAGAGGATACCGCAAAGCGCACGACATTCCCGCGGATGTAGGGCTTGAGATCCAGGGGTTGGCCACGGTATTGCACGGACACCGCGTGTGCATTGCCCAGCACGGCCTTGCCGATCCGGCCCGGCGGGAACACGCGTTGCTGACCGGGCTGCACCAGTGCCTGCTCGACCATGGCCCCGTCCGGCGCAGTCAGTTTGACCCAGCTTTCGCCGCTGAAACTGACGGTGAGATCCGTCGCAGCGACAGCGCGCTGCTGCGGCAGAGGGGGCGTGATCGACGCCACGAGCGGCGGCGGCGGGAGCGCCGCGCTGCCTGCCTGGCCACTGCCGTTCGAAGGCGAACCCTTCGGCTGCAACAAGGCCGACGTCGTTTCTACGTCGAGCGGCACTGCATCGATGCTCCCATCTAGGTGCGACCGCGTCGCCAACCAGACCGGAACCGCGATGGTGGCGGTGATCACTACATACACCATGCGCCGGGCGGTCTGCTCCATCATGCGCTGCATGCGCGGTGTGAACGTACGCGGCACCAGCTCGGCAGGCCGCGCGGCCGGGGTCGAGACGCTCTCGACAACCGCATCGCCCGGCAGTTCCATCAGTCGCGCATAGCTGCGGAGTTGGCCGCGGATGAAAACCGGTGCGCCGATGCGCGCCCAATCCTCGCGCTCCAGCGCTTCGATCACATGGGTCGGCATTTTCAGTTTTGCGCCGACCTCGGATGCGCTCAACCCGGCACGGGTGCGGGCCTGTCTGAGACGTTCGCCGATGCCGCGAGCACTCTCGGGCATACCGGTCTCGGAGGATGTCATTGCGAATTGCTCCCCAAAGCAAGGCTTCCAGCCGTTGCGGACGCGTCCCTCGCCGGGGCATCGCGACCGATCATTGAACGCAGCGCATCATGCTGCCGCATGCGCTGCACCAGGTTCGTCTCCACCCGCTGCGCGACCAGCGCGCGTTTCTAGCGTTTCAAGCGTCTTGCGGAACTCGGCCTGGCGGCGGGTACGATCGGCCACCTGACCTTTGAGCTGTCCGCAGGCGGCGTCGATGTCGTCGCCGCGGGTGCGGCGGACCATCGTCAACACCTGCGAATCCAGCAGGATTTTCTGGAATGCGCGAATGTCCGCATCCGGCGAGCGCGTGTAGCGCGTGCCCGGAAAAGGATTGAACGGGATCAGATTGACCTTGGCCGCGTCCTTCATCTGCACGGCGTTGTCGAACTGCCGCATCAATCGCGCCAGTTCCCGAGCCTGTTCGGGGCTGTCGTTGATGCCTTGCATCATCGTGTACTCGAAGGTGATCGAGGTGCCCTTCTTGCGCAAGGCATACCGCACGCAGGCGTCCATCAA
>JAYUUH010000445.1:0-3225 GCA_043754745.1 Lysobacter sp. | reverse complement strand
GGCCGAAACCCGCGCCGGCATCGCCGCAGGCCCGGTCGACAATGCGACGCCATCCACGTCCATGGATATCCCGCAGTACACGTCGAACGGCGGCGCCGCGCAGGGCATACAGACCGGTGGCATGCCGCAGTGGAACCGGCCGATGCCGCAGACCGGCCTCGGTCTGCGCGTCGACGACGCACGCGCCGCCTACACCGCGCTGTATGCGCCTTCATCTTCGCATCCGCAGCCCGCGATGCGCCCGCTGCCCGAAGCGGTGGGAGGCGAAGTGCCGCCGCTCGGTTACGCCATCGCGCAACTGCACGGCATCCATATCCTCAGCGAGACCGTCGACGGTCTGATTGTTGTCGACATGCACGCCGCGCACGAACGCATTGGTTACGAAAAACTCAAGACCGCGCACGACGACACCGGCCTGCGCATGCAGCCGCTGCTGGTGCCGCAGACGGTCGCGGTGTCGGAGCGCGAAGCGGAAACCGCCGAGCGCGAGGCGGAGCTGCTGGATGCGCTGGGTTTCGAGATCACCCGCAGCGGGCTGCAGAGTCTCACTCTGCGCGGCGTGCCGGCATTGCTCGCGGACGGCGACACCGAAGCGCTGCTGCGTGACGTGATCGCCGATCTGGTCGAGCACGGCGAATCCAGGCGCGTGGCCGCCGCGCGCGACGAACTGCTGGCGACCATGGCCTGTCATGGCGCGGTGCGCGCCAATCGTCGCTTGAGCATTCCGGAAATGAACGCGCTGCTGCGCGAGATGGAAGCCACCGAACGTTCGGGGCAGTGCAATCATGGCCGCCCGACCTGGGCGCACTTTACGTTGGGCGAAATCGACCGCTGGTTCCTGAGGGGGCGTTGAACATGGACACGATGAACATGGACAGGATGAAGGTAGACACGAGGCAGATAGACACGAGGCAGATAGACACGAGGCAGACAGACACGGTCCCGATCCGCTGGCGGCCTGCGGGCAAGCCCGTGCTGCGCGCGGTGGCATTGTCGGCGCTGGTGTTGCTGGCGGCCTGCGGCGACACGTCATCCACGGCCGGCAAACCCGCACTCGACGCGACCGAAGCGCAGTATCTGTCCGACGAGAACCTCTGGCGCATCCAGCGCCAGGAAACACTCACCCAGCCCGATGGCTGGGCCAGCCTGATCGGCCTGCACTGGCTCACGCTGAAATCGCATTACGTCGGCAGCAGTGCGCGCAGCGGCATCCGCATCGCGATGGGGCCGGAGTCGCTGGGCATGTTCACGCGCGACGGCCAGCGCGTGTTTTTCACGCCCGATCGCGGCGTGCCGCTGACCCTCGACGGCGAGCCGCTGAAGGGTCGGGTCGAATTGAAGGACGACAGCCAGGGCGTGCCCAGCGTTGTCGGTTTCGACGAGGGCAAGGGCAAGCTCACCGTGATCCAGCGCGCCGGCAACCGCGCGCTGCGGGTGAAGCACGCCGATGCGCCCACGCGCACGCAGTTCCAGCCGATCGAATACTGGCCGGCGAACCGCGACTGGCGCATCGAGGCCAGGTTCGTTCCGCATCCGGCCGGCAAGACGCTGCCGATCGCGACCATCATCGGCACCACCGACAACACGCCGAACCCGGGCGCGCTGGAATTCGAGCGCGAAGGCAAGACGTTCCGCATCGAAGCATTGGACCAGGGCGAAAGCACCCTGTCGCTGATCATCGCCGATCTCACCAGCGGTCACGACAGCTACGGCGCTGGGCGGTATCTCGACGTGCCGCGCCCGGATGCGCAGGGCAAGGTCGTGATCGATTTCAATCGCGCCTACAACCCGCCATGCGCGTTCACGCAGTTCGCCACCTGTCCGCTGCCGCCGAACGAAAACCGCCTCGAGCTGGCCATCACCGCCGGCGAGAAGCGCTACGGCGTCAAGCGCTGACGCCGGCATCTCCCCCGCAACCCGAGGATTTCCATGCGCATCCATTCCCTGCTGATCGGTTCGCTCGCCGCAGTCGCGGTGTCCGTCGCGGCCATCGCCGCCGACCGTGCGAATCCGGCCTCGAAACAAGCGTCCGCGCCGCCCGTACCGCTGCTGTGGACGGTCTCCGATGCCGACAACACGCTGTACCTGCTCGGTTCGTTCCACATGCTGCGTCCCGGCGACTATCCGTTGTCGAAGGATGTCGATGCCGCATTCGATGATGCCGAAGCCCTGGCGTTCGAGCTGGCGCCCGAGGAACTGCTGTCGCCGCAATTGGGCGCGGCGATGGGGCAGGCGGCGTTGCGTACCGACGGCAAGCCGCTGAACAGCGAACTGCCGGAAGCCACCATCGCGAAACTTGATGCCTGGGCCGCCGCCAACGGCAGGGAACTGCAGACGATGGGCCTGCCCGCGCAGGCATTCCAGATGTTCGAGCCGTGGTTCGTCGGCCTGATGATCTCGATCGCCGAGATGAACAAGCAGGGGCTGGACCCGGAGTTGGGCCTGGACATGCATCTGATCGGCCGCGCCGGCAAGGCTTCGAAGCCGACCTCGGGCCTGGAGAAGGGCAGCGAACAGATCGCCGTGTTCGACGGGATGAGCAAGGCCGAACAACTGCAGTTCCTCGACGAATCGCTCGACGAGGCCGTCGACGCGAAAACCGAGATTGAAAAACTGCATGCCGCCTGGCGTCGCGGCGATCAGGACGCGTTGTGGAACGGCATGGCGGCGGACATGCGCAGGGAATATCCGCAGCTCTATCGCCGCGTCAACGTCGCCCGCAACGACGCCTGGATGCCGAAACTGCAGCGCATGCTGGATGGCGAAACCAAAGACGACACCCTGGTCGTGGTCGGTGCGCTGCATCTGCTCGGCGATGACGGCGTGGTCGAGAAGCTGCGCGCCAAAGGCTACAAGGTCGAGCGCGTGTGCTCGGCGTGCGTGGGCAGATGACCCGCGGCAGCACCGACTCCTCGTCGCGATTCAATGCGTTTCGGTGCGCGCGCGGACATTGTCGATCAGCACGATCTTCTGCCAGATATTGGACGACAGCCCGGTGGTCAGCCCCTGGATGTCGTTCACCGCGCCCAGCACCTGCGGGTCGTCGAGGTATTGCACGTACAGCGCCGCGATCTTGCTGATGATCGCCAGCATCTCGGTGCAGTAATCGAGATAGCGCGCCAGCTCGAAGCGCGACAGGTTCCGCTGCGGCGACGATGCGGTGTTCATCGCCGGCGACAGCAACTGTTCGGGATCCTTGGTGAGCTGATGCATGTCGATCACGTG
>JAYUUH010000444.1:0-9669 GCA_043754745.1 Lysobacter sp. | reverse complement strand
CATCCACGCCCGCGACCCTGCTGACCATTTTCGGCGCCACCGGCGATCTCGCCCAGCGCATGCTGCTGCCTTCGCTGTACGGACTGCACAGCGATGGTCTGCTGCCCGCGTCGATGCGCATCCTCGGCACCGCCCGCAGCGGACTGGACGACGACGCCTTCCGCAGCTTCGTCGCCGACGCTATCGCCCGCTTCGTGCCGGCGGAGCAGCGCAACGACACGACCCTGCAGGCCTTGCTGGCGCGCGTGCACTACCAGCCCGCCTCGCTTGACAACGATGCGTCGATGCAGTCGCTCGCCGAACGCGTGCGCAGTCTGCGCAGCGGCGACATCGTCTATCACCTCAGCACCTCGCCGAAGTTCTACGAACAGGCCTGCGCGGCCTTGGCCCTCCACGGCCTGGCCGGGCCGGGCACTCGGGTGATGCTGGAAAAACCCATCGGCCACGATCTGGCCGAAGCCATCGCGATCAACGACGGCGTGACCCGCAGCTTCGACGAGGATCGCGTCTATCGCGTCGATCATTACCTCGGCAAGGAAGGCGTGCAGAACCTGCTCGCGCTGCGCTTCGGCAACGCCCTGTTCGAGCCGCTGTGGAACGCGCGGCATATCGAACAGGTGCAGATCACCGTCGCCGAGACCGTCGGCGTGGAAGGCCGCGGCGACTACTACGACCACTCCGGCGCGATCCGCGACATGCTGCAGAACCACCTGCTGCAGCTGGTGTGCCTGACCGCGATGGAGCCGCCCTCGCAGTTCGAGCCCACCGCGGTGCGCAACGAGAAGATCAAGGTGCTGCGCTCGCTGCGGCCCATCGGTCGCAACGAGGTCAGCGCCGAGACCGTGGCCGGCCAGTACACGGCCGGCGCGATCGGCGGCAAGGCCGTGCCGGGGTATCTGGAAGAACTCGGCCGCGCCAGCAACACCGAGACCTTCGTCGCGATGCGCGCGCACATCGACAACTGGCGCTGGTCCGGCGTGCCGTTCTACCTGCGCACCGGCAAGCGCATGTCGCATCGCTGCACCGAGATCTACCTGCAGTTCCGCGAAGTCCCGCACTCGATCTTCGCCCGCGGCGGCGCGGCCAGCCAGCCCAACGCGCTGATCATTCGCCTGCAGCCGGAGGAGCGCATCGAGCTGCAGCTGATGCACAAGACCCCGGGCCTGGACCGCAGCGGCCTGCGGCTGTCGCAGGTGTCGCTGGATCTGGACCTGGACGCGCGATTCGCCAACGTACGCCGCCGTCTGGCCTACGAACGGCTGTATCTGGATGCGATCGAAGGCAACGGCACGCTGTTCGTGCGCCGCGACGAGACCGAGGCCGCGTGGCAGTGGGTCGACGCCATCCTCGACGGCTGGCGGCATGCCGGCGTCGCCCCGAAGCCGTATGCCGCCGGTACCTGGGGTCCGAATGCGGCCGTCGCGCTCAACGAACGCCATAATCACAGCTGGCGCGAATAACGGACGCGACGATGGCCTGGACCGAACACGATTATCCCGATACCGATGCGCTGACCGTCGCGGTCGCCGAGCATCTGCGGATGGCCTGCGAAGCGGCGCTGCGCGCGCACGACAGTGCGCTGATCGCGCTCGCCGGCGGCAAGACGCCTCTGCCGATCTATCGGCAACTCGCAGCGGCCGACGGCATCGACTGGTCGCGCGTCGTCGCGCTGCCGGGCGACGACCGCTGCGTGAGCCGCGAGCATGCCGCCAGCAACGCCGCCGGTCTGCGTGCGGCGTTCGCAGCGGCGCCTGGCCTGCGCATCCAGCCGCTCACCGCGGACGACGGCGATCCGGCCGCCAGCCTCGCGCAAGCGCGCGCTGCGCTCGCGCCGCTGCACGACACGGCATTCGACGCCGTCGTGCTGGGCATGGGCGAAGACGCGCATACCGCCTCGCTGTTCCCGGGCGCCGAAGCGCTGCCCGCCGCGATGGCGGAAAATTCGGCCGAAGACGCTTATCTGGTGGTGCCCGATCCCCTGCCGCCGGAAGCGCCGTTCCCGCGCATCACCCTGGGCTTCGCCCGCCTGCTGCGCACGCGCAGCCTGCATCTGATCGTCACCGGCGCGCGCAAGCGCGAGGTGCTGCGTGCAGCGCAGACCACGCACGACCCGCTGCGCGCGCCGATCTCGGCGCTGCTGCATGCGCCGGATGCGATCGTGCATGTGCACTGGAGTCCGTGATGACCATGTTCTTTGTGCATTCGCGCGAACTGCAACAAAAGCAAATCCCCCCTGCCCCCCTTTTTCAAAGGGGGGAAAAGCAAGCCTGCTTTTTCGGTAGCACGCTGGGATTGCAGTCATTCCCTGGAGCGCTGGGATTGCCATTACCCCCTTTGAAAAAGCGGGTGAAGAGGCGCGCTTGCGAGGCATTGCCTCACGCGCCGATGAACGCCCGAGCGCTTTGCGCGAGGGCCGGAATCGACATCTGCGAAGCAGCCGGCGGGGGGATTTGCTCGCAGCAACGCATATCCGCAACTGCCGCACCCAAAACGAACACCCGCGAGGCGCTCACATCATGAGTCTCCATCACGTTATCGAGCGCGTCACCGCACGCATCGCCGAGCGCAGCCAGCGCAGCCGCGGGGATTATCTCGCGCGCATCGACGCCGCACGCATCGACACGCCCGCGCGACGCAGTCTGAGCTGCGGCAATCTCGCCCACGCGTTTGCGGCCGCTGGCAGCGACAAACTGATGCTGAAGACCGGTGCCGGCGGCAACATCGGCATCATCACGTCCTACAACGACATGCTGTCCGCGCATCAGCCGCTGGAGCAGTATCCGACGCTGATCCGCATGGCCGCGCGCAACGCCGGCGGCAGCGCGCAGGTCGCCGGCGGCGTTCCGGCGATGTGCGATGGCGTGACCCAGGGCCGCATCGGCATGGAGCTGTCGCTGTTCTCGCGCGACACCATCGCGCTGGCCACCGCGGTGTCGCTGTCGCACGAAATGTTCGATGCTGCGCTGATGCTCGGCGTCTGCGACAAAATCGTGCCGGGCCTGTTGATCGGCGCACTGAGCTTCGGCCACCTGCCGGTGATCTTCGTCCCCGCCGGACCGATGCCGTCCGGCCTGCCGAACAAGGAAAAAGCCGCGGTGCGCCAGCGTTACGCCGAAGGCAAGGCGACGCACGACGAACTGCTGGAAGCCGAATCGGCGTCGTACCACAGCCCCGGCACCTGCACGTTCTACGGCACCGCCAATTCCAATCAGATGCTGATGGAAGTGATGGGCCTGCACATGCCGGGCAGCGCCTTCGTCAATCCGAACACGCCGCTGCGCGACGCGCTCACGGTGGCCGCGACCGAACAGGCGCTGCGCATCACCGCGCTCGGCGACGACGGCGTATCCGATAACTACCGCCCGCTCGGCCGCACGGTCGACGAGAAAGCGATCGTCAACGCGATGGTCGGGCTCGCCGCCACCGGCGGTTCGACCAACCACGCGCTGCATCTGGTCGCGATCGCGCGCGCCGCGGGCCTGATCATCGACTGGGACGATCTGGACGAACTGTCGCAGGCCACGCCGCTGCTGGCCCGCGTGTATCCGAACGGCAGCGCCGACGTGAATCATTTCCACGCCGCCGGCGGCATCGGCTACGTGATCCGCGAACTGATCGACGCCGGGCTGATGCATGCCGACATCCTCTGCGTGCACGGCGGCGATCTGCGCCAGCAGACGCAGGTTCCCGAACTCGACGGCACCGCGTTGCGTTGGGCGCCGCCGCCCGCGCAATCGCGCGACACCAGCATCCTGCGCGGCGTCGCCGAACCCTTCGACCGCGAGGGCGGGCTGCGCCGGCTGCAGGGCAACCTCGGCCGCGCGGTGGTCAAGATCTCGGCGGTCGCGCCGGAGCATCGCGCCATCGCCGCGCCCGCGAAAGTGTTCGATTCGCAGGACGCGCTGCTCGATGCGTTCAAGGCCGGCGGACTCGGCGGCGATTTCGTCGCGGTGATCCGCGGCCAGGGTCCGCGCGCCAACGGCATGCCCGAACTGCACAAGCTCACGCCGACGCTCGCCCTGCTGCAGGATCGCGGCCAGCACGTCGCGCTGTTGACCGACGGCCGCATGTCCGGCGCATCGGGCAAGGTGCTCGCCGCGATCCACATCACCCCCGAGGCCGCATGCGGCGGCGCCATCGCGAAACTCCGCGACGGCGACTTGATCCGCATCGATGCCGAAGCGGGCACGATGCAGGCCGACGTGCCCGAGGCCGAGTGGAACGCACGCACACCCGCGCCGATCGATCTGCGCGGCAACGCGCACGGCGTCGGCCGCGAACTGTTCGGACTGATGCGCGCGCAGGTCGGTTCGGCGGAACTGGGCGCGTGCAGCCTGTTCGTGGAGACCGTTGTCGAGACCGCCGTGGATCCATCACAGGAATCCTGATCGATGCCAGACACCGTGAATCCCGCATCGCTCGCGCTGATCGCCGATATCGGCGGCACCAATGCGCGATTCGCGCTGACCGATCTGTCGGCGCCGACGGCGCAGGTGATCGATGCGCGCAGTCTCGACGCTTCCGCGTTCGCGAGCCTGCAGCACGCGGCCGAGCATTATCTCGCCGCCGTCGGCGTGCAGCCGCGCCACGCCGCGATCGCCGTCGCCTGCCCGGTCAACGGCGAAGAGATCCGGCTCACCAATCGCGCCTGGTCGTTCACGCGTCGCGAACTGCAGCGCGCGCTCGGCCTCGACAGACTGCACGTGCTCAACGACTTCGGCGCGGTCGCATGGTCGGTGCCGGCGCTGGCCGACAGCGAACAGATCACTGTGCACGGCAGCGACGACAGCATATCGATCAAAAGCCGGCTGCAGGGCCCGATCAGCGTGCTCGGCCCGGGCACCGGTCTCGGCGTTGCGATGCTGGTCGGCAACGATCCTCATTGGCAAGTTGTGGAAACCGAAGGCGGCCACATCAGTTTCGCGCCGCTGGGCGAAGAGGAACTCGGGATCGCGCGCTGGTTCACCGCGCGCTTCGGTCGCGTGTCGAACGAGCGCCTGCTCTGCGGCAGCGGCCTGTCGCATATCGATGCGGTATTGCGCGGCGCAGTCGATCACGCCACGGGCCAGCACCAGGATCTGCGCGAGCCCGCGGACATCGTCGCCGCCGCGCTGGAAGGCCACGACCTCGCCGCACGCCGCACGCTCGCGCGATTCTGCGCGGTGCTCGGCAGCGTCGCCGGCGACGCCGCGCTGATCCACGGCGCACGCACCGTGATGCTGGCCGGCGGCATCGTGCCGCGCTTCATCCCGTTCCTGCGCAGCAGCGCCTTCCGCGAACGCTTCCTCGCCAAGGGCCGCTTCGCCGCCTATCTCGAATCGGTGACGATCCGCGTCATCACCCACAACGGCCCGGGTCTATTGGGCGCCGCGATGTCGCTGCGCGCACACGATGCCAACAACACGCACAGCGAGCGCCCACGATGAGCCATTCCCACACCGACCGCATGACCGCCCTCGTCGACGACATCCTGCGCCAGGCGCCGGTGGTGCCGGTGCTCGCCATCGCCGACCTCGACGACGCCATCCCGCTCGCGGAAACCCTGGTCGCCGCCGGCCTGCCGGTCCTCGAAATCACCCTGCGCACACCGGCCGCGCTCGACGCGATACGCCGCATGCGCACCGTCCCCGGCGCCATCGTCGGCGCCGGGACCGTGCTGACTTCAGAAGACCTCGCCGCCGTGCAGGCCGCAGGCGCCGCGTTCGCGATCTCGCCAGGCGGCACCGACGCCCTTTACGCCGCCGCCCGCGATGCCGCTGCGTTGGACAGCGCGATTCCGTTACTGCCCGGTATCGCCACCGCCAGCGAACTCATGCGCGGGCTCGAGCATGGGTACAAGCGGTTCAAGTTCTTTCCTGCGGAATCGAGCGGGGGTATTGCTGCGCTCAAAGGCTTTGCTGGCCCCTTTTCGTCGGTGAAATTTTGTCCTACGGGTGGGATCGATGCTGCAAAAGCGCCGTCTTACCTCGCACTGCCGAACGTGATCACCGTGGGCGGCTCGTGGATGGTGCCGAACGACGCGCTGCTGGCGAAGGATTGGGCGCGGATCAGCGCGCTGGCGAAAGCGGCGGCGGCGTTGCGCACGTAATCGCTCGGCAGCGACGCGAGCCGCGTCGCGCCCGACGCGCATGACTATCGATTGACGACGTTGACGGCCGATACCGGGCATTGCCTCACCCGGACGGTGGTTGGTACGTCGCAACATGCCCCGGTCACAGGCGCTCTTTAGGATGTCGTCCGTAGCCAGTCGCCAATACGCTGCAGCCCAGCCACGCGGCGCATCCCACGCCTCGGGAGCATGGAAGCCAGGCCTCACACCCTTCACTACTCCACAGGACACCGCATGACCGTCATCAACCGCATCGCTCTCGCCACGGGCCTCGCTCTGGCGAGCCTGATCGCCATTCCCGGCAGCGCTCACGCCCAGACCATCAGCGCGCAGGACGCCGTCAACTTCCAGCAGCTCGACGTCAACATCTACTGGTACGGCCCCAACAATCAGAACCAGCGCGCCATCGCAGGCCAGGCCAATCCGTACTTCAATCCATCCCGGCCGACGATGATCTACATCCACGGCTGGCAGCCAGGAACCACCACCGCGCTGCGTCGCGAAAGCTTCGACCGGCAAGCGGTGAACGGCAACGCCGATGTCGCCCGCGCCTGGCTCGACCGCGGCTGGAACGTCGGCATCTTCTACTGGAACCAGCTCGCCGACGAAGGCGAAGTCAAGGACGCCGAAGCCAAGATCTACACCGTCAACAGCGGCCAGTTCACCAACGCCACGCGCTGGCGCGATTCCAGCGGCGCCTATCGTCTTGGCCCGGCGCTGACCGTCACCCAGCAGTTCGTCAACGCCTACCGCTCCGCCATGGCCGGCTACACCGGCAGCGAAGTGCGCTTGGCCGGACATTCGCTGGGCGCGCAGCTGGCGATCACTGGCGCATCCGCGCTGTGGAAACAGAAAAGCGCCGGCCAGCTCCCCGCCAACCAGGTGCCCACCCGCGTCGCGCTGCTGGACACCGCGTACCTCAGCGGCCCGCATTCATGGATCAACAACCAGTGGACCGGCGAAGTCGGTCGCGCGCTGGTGAACGAAAACCGCAGCCAGATCATCTACGAGGCCTATCGCACCTCCGGCGCGACCAGCAACGGCTTCATCGGCGACGCCAACCAGGGCCTGATCGATATGGTCGCCTTCGTCGAAGTGAAACCGTGGATGTACGGCGCGTTCGACTTCACCAATAAACACAACTTCGCCGCCGGCTACTACTTCGACGGCATGGGCTATCCCGCCGCCAGCGTCAAATGCACCGGCCGGCCCGTGCCCTCCGCCGCACAGAGCAGCGCCGTCGTCCGCACGCTGTCCACCAACACCACGAAGTACGAACAGCTCGACGGCAAATACTCGAAGTCCCCGGGCGACGACACATGGGATCAGAAGGGGGATGGGTGCTGAGGTTCGGCGGTTGATCTCAAGAACGCTGGGCGTAGGGCGGTGTCTGCTTCGCGGGTGTCGCCCTACGATTGTGCCTGACGGCCTTACCTCGGCATCGAGAACGCCGACAAGATTCACTGCGTGAAGCTTCACCCGCACCAGAAGGGCCGGCGCCGGCACGTTACGGATCAGAACCTCGCCAAGACCTGACGCCTGCTCCGCCAGTCGATGCACGATTTCTGCGAGCGCAACGACGTCAGCAGCTGCTGGTCGGCCACGCTGCCAAAAACCCATAAACACCTGCTATTCCAAACTGGCTTGGCTACAAGTGACAAGGCCCGCCATTGGCGGGCCTTGTGCTTTTCGGCCTCGGCTGATTGTTCTCTGACCCGGGTTTCAGGGACTCATAACTTCAAAAACAAATGGGTAGCGATCAGAGTTGTGCTGACGCTTTGATCTCGTATCTATCAGTCGCAAGCACCAGTGCCCCGGCGCACTTAATATAGAGATCAGGTCATCTACATGACCATAACCAAACCTCACCTCCTCATCTGGCTCCCACTCTGATGCAAAGAAGACGAAGAAACTCTTCTGGCTTGATTGAAACAACAGAGCCGCAAGCTCGCTCAAGAGAGTGAAGAAACGCGGGGCAACTTTGCTGGTCTCAAGATTGGTTAATTCGCGCTCAATCTCAGGTGCCAAATTGATCTCGAGGTCCGGTGGAGACCGCAGTGCAATCACGGTGTTCAATTCATGAGCGCCGACGAAAGAGACAACGCCCTCTCTAACATCCAGCTCAAAGTGCTCAGATCCTAAGCCATACCCAACATTTGCCCGCCCTAATAGAGCGAGCAATGCATCACGTATCTCGGTGTCATCAGACGCAAAAGAAATTCCAACAGAAGTGCTCATTACCTGCCCCGTCTCGTTCTGATTTCACTCGTTCCTTGGTTATCACGGGCTTTGTGCAATTCTTTGATGTCTCGCTTAGAGACCGGACGATCGTCCCCTTTGCCCGTGAAAACGCGACCGTCCGGCGTGACGTTTCTTACGTTTTGAGGCGTAGCGGTTGCGCCTGCTGAGCCATGCCCCGAAGAGCGCACTCGGACCAAATCTTCCCCGCCGCGACGAACCGTCGGGTTACCGCCAGCATCTGCAACAGCACGATCTACTTGGCCTTGTACAGTCCGCTCTCCAGCTGCTGGCTGGTAACCACGTGTCTCAAGGCCACCCTTAGGTGCAGTTCCAGCTCGATTCGTGTTTGCCCCAGCATCAACCCCGGCTTCAAGAGCCGCGCCAGCCAGCGGACCCACGACCGGCGTTAAACGCACCATTGCAGCAGTGAAGGCGACCACATAAGGCTGAAACGGCTCATAGGCACCAGGATCACTTGCAAACGCATCGTTATGCATCTGCGCCGCTCGTTCCTGCCGGCCATCCGGATCTACGAAGCGATATGGGTTATTTGCGGCGTACTTGTAGCGGTTGAATGCGCCTACCGGGTTCTCATAAGCCGTCACTGGATCGACGCTAAGGAACCTACCGATGGCAGGATCGTAATAGCGCTGCTGCATATACGTCAGCCCTGTCCCACCATCCATCACATGCCCGGTATACCCGATACCGCTGCGCGTGGGATTGCCGATGATCGCGCCCCACGGCTCGTAGTCGTTACGCTCGATCACTGCGCCCGCTTCATTGGTCACCGCCACCGGGCTGCCCAACGCGTCAGTGTGCTGGTACTTGGTTGCGATGACGGTGTTGCTGGGCCAGTTGTGGTCGATCGTCGCAATCAGGCTGCCTCCCAGATAGACGAACTCGTGCGTCTTTTGATTCAGGTAGCCGGGGCCATCCCAATCACTCGAGAACAACATCTGCCCGGCGTGGCCGTACTGCCACAGCGTCGACTTGCTGCCATCAGTCTTCGTCGTCTGCACACGGCGGCCGAGGCCGTCGTAGCGATACCATTCCTTGCCCTGCACGGTGCGTAGACGGTTGCCGTAGTCGAAATCGTAGGCCTGGCCGTTCTTGTTCGCCAGATTTCCTTGGGGGTCGTAGCCGATCCCCACCACGCTCGCACCAGCGGTGTTACGGATATTGGTCAGTCGATTCTGCGCGTCGTAGACGTAGTCCGCATAATCCTTCACGCCCGCCAGCTTCCACGACTTGATGTTGTCGACCGCATCGTAAGTGAAGCGGTGCCAGGCGTCGCCGCCGAAGCTGGCCGAGCCGGC
>JAYUUH010000443.1:0-3231 GCA_043754745.1 Lysobacter sp. | reverse complement strand
CCTGCTGGCTGAGGACGGTCGCGCCCTCGGCGAATTTCAATTCCTTGATGACGCCATCGACGGTCGAAGGCACTTCCAGCACGACCTTGTCGGTCTCGAGGTCGACGATGTTCTCGTCGCGCTTGACCGCGTCGCCGACCTTCTTGTGCCAAGTGGCGATGACGGCATCGGAGACGGATTCGGGAAGAACGGGAACCTTGATTTCGGTGGCCATGAGTGGCGTCCTGGAAAGCGTAATTGAAAGGTGAAGCCGACGCCGGGGCGTCGGCAGGGACATCATTCGTCGGCGTGCTCGCCGTTGAGCGGGTTGACCAGGGCGTCGGCGATCAGCTTCAGCTGCTCTTCGACGTGATCGTTGAAATGACCGGCGGCGGGCGAGGGCGAACGGTTGCGGCCCGTGTAGTGCAGGGACTGCTTGTCCTGCAGGCAGAAGCGCAGGTGATGCTGGATCTGGTACCACGCGCCTTGGTTCTGCGGCTCTTCCTGACACCACACCACCTGGGTCGCGTTGGTATAGCGCTGGAGTTCGGCGATCAACTGCGCGCGCGGGAACGGATACAGCTGTTCAATGCGGATCAGCGCCACGTCCTTCTGGCCGCGCTTCTGCAGGTCTTCGAGCAGGTCGTAGTAGACCTTGCCGCCGCAGATCACCACGCGTTTGACCGATTTCGGGTCGGCGTCGGCGTCCGGGATCAGGTGCTGGAATTCGCCGTTGGCCAGTTCGTCCAGGCTCGACACCGCGAGCTTGTGGCGCAGCAGCGATTTCGTGGTCATTACGACCAGCGGCTTGCGCGTGTTCATGCGCATCTGCCGGCGGATCATGTGGAAGGCCTGCGCAGGCGTCGTCGGCGTGCAGACCATCATGTTCTCCAGCGCGCACAGCTGCAGGAAGCGTTCCAGACGGGCCGAGCTGTGCTCGGGACCCTGGCCTTCGTAGCCGTGCGGCAGGAACAGCGCGAGGCTGCACAGGCGGCCCCACTTGGCTTCGCCCGAGGACAGGAACTGGTCGATCACCACCTGCGCGCCGTTGGCGAAGTCGCCGAACTGCGCTTCCCAGATATCGAGCGTCTGCGGATCGGCGGTGGAGTAGCCGTACTCGAACGCCATCACCGCTTCTTCGCTGAGCAGCGAATCGATGATGGTCGCGTCTTCCGGGTTGTCGACCAGTTGCCGCAGCGGCACATGGTCGACGTCGGTTTTCTGGTCGTGCAGGATCGCGTGGCGATGAAAGAACGTGCCGCGACCGCAGTCCTGGCCGACCAGACGCAGCTTGTAGCCTTCGTCGAGCAGGGTGGCGTAGGCGAGATTCTCGGCGAAGCCCCAGTCGCCGGGGAGTTCGCCGGCGCCCATCTTGCGGCGGTCTTCGTAGATCTTGGCGACGCGGGCATGCAGAACGGCGTCGGCCGGCAGCGTGTTGATGATCGTCGCCAGCGCATCGAGTTTCGCGCGCGGCACCCGGGTGTCGACCGGGTCGGAAAGCTTGCCCTGCAGCAGCGGACGCCAGTCGATCGCGTGCTGGTCGGGCGTCACCTGCGCCAGTTCGGTGGTGACCGCGCCGGCATCAAGTTTGTCGCGAAGGGTGTCGACCAGCGTCTGCGCATCCTCGGCCTTGAGCGTGCCGGCGGCGGCGAGCCGTTCGGCGTAGAGCTCGCGGGTGGTCTTGCGCTTGCGGATGACCTGGTACATCAGTGGCTGGGTCGCCGCCGGTTCATCGGCTTCATTGTGGCCGTGGCGGCGGTAGCAGACGAGGTCGATGACGACGTCCTTGCCGAACTGCTGGCGGAAGTCGAAGGCCAGTTCGGCGCAGAACGCGACCGCTTCCGGATCGTCGCCGTTCACGTGCAGCACCGGCGCGCCGACCATCTTCGCGACATCGGTGCAGTACAGCGTGGAGCGCGCGTCCTGGCGCTCGCTGGTGGTGAAGCCGACCTGGTTGTTGATAACGATGTGCACCGTGCCGCCGACGCGGAAACCGCGGGCCTGCGACATCTGGAACAGTTCCATCACCACGCCCTGGCCGGCGAACGCGGCGTCGCCGTGGATCACGATCGGCAATACCTGTTTGCGGTCCTTATCGCCGCGGCGGTGCTGGCGCGAACGCACGCTGCCCACGACCACCGGGTCGACGATTTCGAGATGGGAGGGGTTGAAGGCCAAGGCGATGTGGACCGGGCCGCCCGGGGTGGCGACATCGGCGCTGAAGCCCATGTGGTACTTCACGTCGCCGGCGTGGGCCAGGTCGTCGTGGTCGAACTTGCCTTCGAATTCGTCGAACAGCTTGCGCGGCGGCTTGCCGAGCGTGTTCACCAGGACGTTGAGTCGGCCTCGGTGGGCCATGCCGAGCACCACGTCCTTGACGCCGTCGCTGCCGGAGCGGCGGATCATCACGTCGAGCATCGGGATCAGCGCGTCGCCGCCTTCCAGCGAGAACCGCTTCTGGCCGACGTACTTGGTGTGCAGGTACCGTTCCAGCCCTTCCGCCGCGGTGAGGCGTTCGAGAATCCGGCGCTTGTCCTCGTCGGTGCGCTTGAAATCGCCGCCCGCGGCTTCAAGACGTTCGTACACCCAGCGACGCTGTTCGACGTCGGTGATGTGCATGAATTCGGCGCCGATGCTGCCGGTGTAGGTGGCTTTGAGCCGGGCGAGCAGGTCGCGCAGTTTCATCTGCGCCTGGCCGCCGACGCCGCCGCTGGAGAAGGTGGCGTCGAGATCGGCGTTGGACAGACCGTGAAATGCGATGTCGAGGTCCGGGGCTTCGCTCTTCTCCCACATGGCGAGCGGATCGAGGTCGGCGGCGAGGTGTCCGCGCGAGCGGTAGGCCACGATCAGTTTGCCGACCGCGAATTCGCGGCTGTCGCTGCCGCCGTCGCCGCTGGCGGAAACCGCGACGCCGCGGGCCGCCTGGCGGCCGGCCTCGGCGATCGCTGCGATCACCGCCGAATGCGGCACATCGCCGGTTTCGCGACCCTTGATGCCGTCGAAATAGGTTTTCCACTTCGGTCCGACGCTGTCGGGGGCGACCAGGTACTGTTCGTAAAGGTCTTCGATGTACGCGGCGTTGGCGCCAAGCTGCGAGGACTGGGCAAACTGCTTCAGGAGACTGTCCACTCGGGGATCACACTCGAATGTCGGGAAGCGCGGAGGTAATCGGGATGACCGATTGGTGAAATCTTATCAGTAGACGACCGTCACTAACCATATAAACAGTGGGGTTGAATTTGCAGATGGCCT
>JAYUUH010000442.1:0-3233 GCA_043754745.1 Lysobacter sp. | reverse complement strand
GATCCTCGCCGGGAAATTCATCGACCGGATGCGCCTCGATCCACCAGCCGCCGTCCGCGCGCTGCGACAGCAGGGCATCGGCGTACGGGCGGTTCTCGCTGCCGGGGAACCCGAAATGCAGCCGCCGCAGCCGGATCTGCTCGCCCGCTGGCGGCTCGGCCAGCATCCGCGCCAGCCGCTGACCTTCCACCTCGAACGCCGCCAGCGGCACGCCCGCCAACCGCCGCTGGCTCACGCCCAGCCAGCGCGCGAACGCCAGATTGCCGCCCGCCACCCGACCCCCGGCGTCGCACCAGGCGATGGGCGTGGTCAGTGCGTCGAAGGACCGGGTGTCGGGGGCGACAATGGGGCTGAGGTCGGCGGGCATTGCACCAATCTAGTGCAAGCTGGCCGGGAGTGCGAGCGCAACGCCATACGACTGCCGTTCGCCACCCGTTGGCCGACATGTCGATTTCCGGGCGGCTCGAACGTCGTATTGATTAAGCGCGGCACATTCGCCCGTCGTCGACCCACCTCATAAAAAGGAAACCACCATGCTCCGTCCATCCCTGTCTGCGGTCGCGCTCGGCGCTGCCATCATCGTCGCCGCCTTCGTCGCGGATGCCGCGCCCATCACCTACCGCATCGATCCCGACCACACCTTCCCTAGTTTCGAAGCGGATCACATGGGCGGCCTGTCGATCTGGCGCGGCAAGTTCAACCGCACCACCGGCGACGTGGTTCTGGACAAGGCCAAAGGCACGGGCACGCTCGACATCGCGATCGATATCGACAGCATCGATTTCGGCCACGACGCGATGAACGCGCACGCCAAGGCCGCGGACTTCTTCGACGTCGCACAGCATCCGCAGGCCACGTTCACCGGCAAGCTCGAAGGCTTCAAACAGGGCAAACCCACGCGCGCGACCGGCAAGCTCACCCTGCGCGGCGTCACCCGGCCCATAGTGCTGAAGATCGGCAGCTTCAAATGCATGCCGCACCCCATGCTCAAACGCGAAGTTTGCGGCGCCGATGTCTTCGCCACCCTGCAGCGCGACGAGTTCGGCATCTCTGCGGGCAAGGACTACGGCTTCGACATGCGTGTCGCGCTGCGCATCCAGGTGGAAGCGATCGCGGCGGAGTGAGCGGAGACGCCGAGCTGTAGACCGCCAACGGTGGCGGTCGCCGACCATGTTGCGATTCCGCCGCTTTTCGTGCGGGAGCGGTCATCGATCGTACCGCTCGTCAGGAAAACGCCCGGGGATGACCGACCGGCATGCGTGCCGACGTTGGCTTCACTGCCGGATGCAGACTGCGGCTGTCGCTCGGCCTGTCTTCGCTTGTGGCTTCAACCCTGAATCCGTGAAAGGAACTCACCATGCCCGTCCATCGCATCGCATCGGCCGATATCGCCGTGTTACCAATCCTCCTGTTGTCGCTCGGCGCGACGCTCGCCTCTGCGCCGGAAGCGCGGGCCGGCGTTTTCCCGCCCGGCGACTATCTCCGGTCGTGCACGGATATCGCCGTCGACGGCACGACGCTCAGCGCCGTCTGCGAGGACTTCAACCAGCAACACGCCGCCAGGACCGCGCTGCCGGACTTCGGCAGTTGTGTGGGCAATATCGGGAACGTCGACGGCGTGCTCAGATGCATCCGCACCAGCGGCCCGATACCGCGCGGAAGTTATCGGGAGACGTGCACCGACACGAAAATGGATGCCGGCAACACTCTGTTCAGTCGATGCCGGAACATGAATGGAGACTGGGTGGGCACGCAGTTGCAGATGAGCGGCTGCATGGAACCCGTGAACAACACCGACGGGCATCTCACCTGCACACGTACGGATCTGCAGGGTTCGTTTTCCAAAACCTGCTGGAATATCCGCACGGAAGGTCAATCGGTACTTGCGACCTGCCGGACGAACGCTGGCGCGCAACTCGAAACGCGGTTGAACGATATTTCGCAGTGCAGAGGGGACGCTGCGGGGCAGCGGCAACTGTTCAATACCGATGGTCACCTCGGTTGCGCCATCCTCTTCGCAGGCGGCAACAGCACAGCGCCGCCCGGTTCCCAGCCACCGTCGACTCAATGTCAGCCCGGCAATCCGCACGGCATCCCTGGCTGCGGCCCGGCTTTCAAGCCGCCTGTCGGTCCATTTCCAGGACTACCCGCTTTCACACCGCAGACACTCAAGCCCGCCATCCGGAAAGCAGAAGCGCTGGAACCCATAAAACAGGCCACTCCTATTTAACCGGGCGACGAATCACCGGTTTCCGCTTTGCTTGCGCGCGAACGCCGCGAATCCCCGCACGAATCCGGCAACCAATGTCCGCGTGGCTTCATCCGCCAATTCGCCGTCCGCGTCCAGCAGCTTGTGCACGCGCGACACCTGCAGGCGTCCGCCCGACCAGAACTGCACGCCCAGCGTGCGCAACACCGGCAGCCACGCGTTCTGCGCCAGGATCGTGCCGAAGCCGCCCGGCGATGCGCCGATCACCGCGAACGGCCGCCCGCCGAACACCCGACCGATGTCGTCGCCGGGACGCGACAGCCAGTCGATCGCATTCTTGAACACCCCGGGGATGCCGTTGTTGTATTCCGGCGTACACAGCAGCACGCCATCGCTGGCGACGATGCGGTCCTTCAACGCGAGGACCGCGGCGGGCAACCCTTCGCGCGCTTCGAGATCGCCGTCGTAGAGTGGGATGCCGTGCAGCGTGGCGGTTTCGAACTGCACGTCGGAGCCTGCAAGTGATTGCGCCGCGCGCAGCAACGCCGTGTTGAAGGAACCGCTGCGGAGACTACCGGAGATGCCGAGGAGGTTGGTCATGGGGGTCCAGAGTGGGTCGAGACGGCGAATAAAGTCCGCGGCGCAAAGAATACAACCGTAGTAGCCCGGACAAGCGCAATTCGTGCAGCTAAGATGAAGTCAAGCAACCTCTTCAAAGATCCTGGGTGCGGCCTTACCAGGACCATATCGCCAAGTATAAATAAGAGAGTCAAACCATCGTGGGACATGCATGTACTATTGTCCTCCTCCCACCCCGCGGAAGCTAGTGCTCTAAGCACTTGGGCTAGGAGCCGACGACCAACCAACTGAAAGGGTCTGTGATGATTTTCTGCTTCGTTGAGCTTCATCACGTAAAGGGATTTTCCGGAACGTTCCGAGCCGAGTTTTCCAGGGACAAAAGCATATTTGCAATCAGCGGAGCTAATGGGTCCGGTAAAAGCACTGTGTTGCGCTCACTCTGCAT
>JAYUUH010000441.1:0-3241 GCA_043754745.1 Lysobacter sp. | reverse complement strand
ATCAGCAGGGTAGCGATGGCCGGTCGGGGCAAAGCGACTACGGACACGGCGGCTTTGGCCAGTCCGGCCAAATGGCCGACAGTGGATCGACGAAGGGCCATCGCGGCAAGGGTCCACGCAGCTATTCGCGATCGGACGAGCGATTGACGGAAGACTTGAACGAGCAGTTGATGCATGACGACGATATCGATGCCAGCGATATCAACCTTCGGGTGGAAAACGGTGAAGTCACGCTCGAAGGCACGGTCAGCGATCGCTGGATGAAACATCGTGCCGAGGATCTGGTGGAGCGCTGCTCTGGGGTGAAGGACGTGGATAATCGCCTCCGCGTCAAGAAACCCGGTCAGGTCGAAAGCGATGCGGGTGGATCGTCCGCCAGGAAATCTTCGAGCATGGGCAGCGGCGGCGGTTCCAACGGCACCACGAGCACTGCAGGTACCAGCGGCGCCGCTGGCAACCACGCGGGATCCGACGGCGCGGGAATCGGCGGCACCACCGGGAACTCAAGCGGGTCTGCGGGCAGGACGTCCTAAGTTCCATGCGGATACTGCGATGCATCGGCACATGGCGGACGCGGGCTTTTACTAGCCCGCGTTTCGCATAGGAATCCGACGACTATGCGAAAGTCGGGTGCGTCCGATCGCCAGCATTCACTCGCGGAGCGAAATGGTGGATGGATTCAGCAGGTCCGTCAGGATGCCGCATGCCTCCACCGCACGGCGAAGATTTGTTTCCGCCCCCGGAAGATTTCCCGTCGCCATCATCCTGCACGCGACGTCGAGAGCCAACTGGGTGGAATTTGCGGCGTTGCGCAAGTCGTGTTTCCAGCGCCGGCAAGCGTCGGAGTCATGTTCCTGGATCGGCAGATCATCCATGCAGATCATCCATCGCCTAGTTTTCGGATTGCTTCTGATCCTGACGGATGCGCGCCAGGTGATTGTGCACGGTCCGTACGCTGACACCCAAGGCGCGAGCGGTCGCCGACTTGTCGTTGTTGAAATACGCCAGGGTTTTCCGCAAAGCCTGCTCTTCCATTTCGGAGAACGTCGTCCCGACCGAAAAGGCGATCGCGGTATCGGATTCTTCAATCGTGGCGCCCAGTGCCGTATCCGGCACGATCTGAATGATGTCGCCTTGGCTCATGAGATAGGCGCGCTGGACCGCGCTACGCAGCTCGCGCACGTTGCCTGGCCAGGTGTGGCTCATCAGCAGGCGTTCGCCATTCGGGGCGAGCCGCTTGCTCGACTGATAACGTTCGTTCAACTTGTCGAGAAAGTGCTGGGCCAGGAGGACGACATCCCGGCCCCGCTTGCGAAGCGGCGGCAAGGGCAGAACGATGTCGGCGAGTCGGTAGTACAGATCCTCGCGCAGATGGCCGCTACGGACGGCGAGCATGGGATCGCGATTGGTGGCAGCGATGATCCTCACATCGGCTTGGATGTCTCCCACCCCACCAACGCGCGACAAGCGACCGGTCTCCAGGACGCGCAGCAGATACACCTGGAGGGACATCGGCATTTCCGTGATCTCATCGAGGAACAGCGTTCCTTTGTCCGCCTGCTCGATGAAGCCGATGTGGCGCTGATGCGCGCCGGTGAAACTTCCGCGCTCGTGTCCGAACAGCTGACTGGCGAGGAGCTCGGACGCGATCGCGCCGCAGTTCACGGCGACGAACGCCCCGGGAAAACCGCTGAGATCGTGCAATGTCTGCGCCACCACCTCTTTGCCGGTTCCACTTTCTCCGGATATCAGGATGGACGCGTTCGTCGTCGCCACGCGTTCCATGCGCCGGTGAAGCTCTTCGATCTGCGGCGAAACCCCGACCAGACGGGTGTTGCGACTGGCGCCGGTCGCGCGCAGCGCGGCCCGATCGGCGGCGATGTTCAAGAGCGAATTCAGACGGTCGGGATGAATCGGCTTGATCACATAGTCGATGATGGGAGAAGACACGGCGCGCGCTGCGGTTTCGAAATCGGGCGAACCGGTGACCAGCGCGATTTGTCCGTGTTGGGTGACGTCGAGGCCTTCGATGACATCGAAAGCCGTACCGTCGGGAAGCGAATGATCCAACAGGATGAGATCCATACTCTGCCCGGAGAGCAACGGCTTCGATTCCGAAACCGAATGCGAAATGATAGGACGCATGCCGCGCAATGAAATCAGGTCTGCCGCGGCGCGCGCGAAAATCCTGTCGTCGTCCGTGATCAGTACTGTCGCTTGTGAACGGGACATCGCTATCCTTTCGTTTTGAAACCCCTGCTGCAGTTAGTATGCGCCAAGTCGATACATGATCAAGCCCTTGTTTCGAGGGAAATTTTCCAGGGCGATATGACTTGTTTTTCGTGCGTTTTGCGAAATGTCCGTTAAAAATCCGCTATGATTTTAATCCGGATCAACTTCCGGGAAGAACACGAAAGGTTTTGCAATCAGCTATCGTGCATTTCGCAAAAGAACGCCCTTGCGGATCGAGCGAGCGTGCCTCGATGCGCATCGACTTCAGCGCGATCCGCCATTCCCCGACGCCGTGCAAGTCGAATGCCGGAGCCCGACGGTCGAGTAGGCAAGCATCGGGACCCGTCGTCGCACGGATGGCGCACGCGTCATTCGATGGGATGATGTCGCCCGTTGCATTCAATGGGCAATTTTCCCGGACTCGTACGGTCCGAGCACCGCCTCGTAAAGCATGGCCAGAAGCAGCCAACCCGCAGCCAATCCGAACAGGATATACGCCGTACAGCATGAGAAGCTCTTCTCGCCCAGGAATACCGCGATCGGGTCGAAATGCAGCAGGCCGACGAGTCCCCAGTTCACGCCGCCGACGATCAGCAGCAACTTCGACAAATGGGTGATGAAGGACATGGCACACGATCTCCTTGTGAACGTATTCGCCGCCGTTGCAGAAGCGGATGCGACCGCAGGGCAGGCGTACGCTGCCGGCGTCATCCGATGCGTTTCATCGCGAGCCCGGCGCGCATCCCCGCACTTTGTCCTAAGCAGATTGCATGCCATTCCCTGCAAAACGCTTTTCCAGGGTTGTTCGGCTCTCTGGGTTCGCAAGTGATAATGCGAGACTGCTGTGGTCCAGCCAGTGTCAAAGGAAAAGTTTTCAATGCGGCGAAATCGATGCACTCCCGCAGGCGAATCGCGTATTGCACGATATCGTTCGGGCAGGGCACGATGCATCGACGCTCAGTTCCGTTCGTGTGCCGACCTTCAGTGAAGGCATGAAAGAATCATCGTA
>JAYUUH010000440.1:0-3242 GCA_043754745.1 Lysobacter sp. | reverse complement strand
AGGCAAATCTGCCGTCGGCAAGTTGGCCGGGATTTTTCGATGCGGCATCCTGCCGCGTCGAAAAACGGCGCACATCCTGTGCGCCGCCCTCCGGGTCTTCGAATGGTTGTAGCGATGCGGTTCGGCAAGTTTTGATTGGACGATGAACTATGCACATAAGAGCTGTCGACCACTTGTCAAATGCGGCACCCGAATAGAGAAAAACAGCTGATTGAGATCACTATATTGAACTCCTTGCTTGAATCATGCGGTCTCGTCCCGACGATCATCCAGAGCCGGCGGGCAATCTCAAGGTTGTAGACCCGGAGGGGGCCGCACAGGGATGTGCGCCGTTTTTCGACGCGGCAGGATGCCGCATCGAAAAATCCCCACTACCTAACCGACGGCAGATTTGCCTCGGCACTAAAGAGTTTTCTTTGGTTACTTTCTTGACTCGCGCCTACAGCGCTCGCCCTTCGGGCCGGCTTCGCCGTTCGCGCCGCAAGCGGCGCAGTGCGACAAAGAAAGTAACCCGTGCGCAGCGCGGAAGCTCTGCAGTTGCTTTCTTTTCCCACGCCTACGGTGCTCGCCCGCATCAAGCAAATGGCAGGTTATTCGGATCGGCTTCGCCGTTCGCGCCGCACGAAGCGCTGTGCGGCAAAGTAAGGTGAGCCGCGCGTTACAAAGCGCGCGCCGCCACCAGCGCCCGCGTATGCGCATGCTGCGGATTGCGCAACACCTCGGCGGCATCGCCGATCTCGACGATCCGCCCCGCCTCCAGCACTGCGATGCGTTCGGCCACCGCGGCCGCTGCGGCAAGATCGTGCGTGACGAACAGCAACGCCAGCCCACGTTCGCGCTTCAAGGTCGCCAACAGCGCGAGAATCCCGCGACGATGGTGCGCATCCAGCGCCGACACCGCTTCGTCGCAGACCAGCAACTCCGGATCGCAGGCCAGCGCGCGGGCGATGGCGATGCGCTGGCGCTGGCCGCCGGAGAACTGGTGCGGGTATCGCGCGGCCATGTCGGGATCGAGCCCGACCGCAGCCAACAGTTCGCCGGTTTTCGCGAGCCGCGAGGCGGCATCGCCGATGGCGTGGATGCGAAGCGGTTCGCCGACGATATCGCCCACGCGCATCCGCGGGTCGAGCGACGCGTACGGATCCTGGAACACCACGCCGATGCGTTTGCGCATCGTGCGCAATGCGGCGCCCTTCAACGCCGTCAGCTCCACGTCGTCCAGCCACACCCGGCCCTGCGCGCCGCGCAGCAGCCGCAGCACCGCGCGGCCGAGGGTGCTCTTGCCGCTGCCGCTTTCGCCGAGCAGCGCCAGCCCTTCGCCGCGATGCAGGGTGAACGAGACATCGTCCAACGCAGGCGCCGGCGCGCGCGGGTAATGCATGCGCATGGCTTCGGCGCGAAGCAGTGGTTCCGCCCTTGTAGGAGGGCCTTCAGGCCCGATGTCTTCTCCGATGATCGGGCCTGAAGGCCCTCCTACAGCGGTTTGGGCAATCGGGTCTGAAGCCCCTCCTGCGAAGAGCAACGCGTCCGCCTCGATCAAGTCGCGCGTGTAAGCATGTTGTGGATTCGCGAACACATCGCGCGTCGCGCCGCGTTCGACCACGTCGCCGCGACGCAGCACCAGCACATGTTCGGCATACGCGCCGACCAGCGGCAGATCGTGGCTGATCAACATCAGCCCAAGGCCATCTTCGCGGCGCAGCGCATCGAGCAGATCCAGCACCTCGCGCGCGATGCGCGCATCCAGCGCAGAGGTCGGTTCGTCGGCGATGAGATAGCGCGGCCGGCTACACAGCGCCAAGGCGATCGCGATGCGCTGCCGCTGGCCGCCGGAAAACTGGTGCGGGAAGCGCGCCAGTGCGGCGTCGGGATCGGGCAACCGCACGCGTTCGAGCAGCTCGCCCGCCTGCGCCTCCGGACGATCGTACGCACGCAGCGTTTCGCGCATCTGCGCGCCGACCGTGCGCAGCGGATGCAGCGCCGCCAGCGGGTCCTGCGGCACCCAGCCCAGCACGCGGCCGCGCAGCGCCGCGTGCATGCGCGACATCGACACGATCTCGGCGCCGTCGTGCGCGAGCGCGCCCGTCGCGCGCAATCCCGCAGGCAGCAGGCCGAGCATCGACAGCGCGGTGAGACTTTTGCCGCTGCCGCTTTCGCCGACCACGCCCAGGCACTGCCCGGGCGCGAGTTCGAGATCGAGCGGACCGAGCAAGCGGCGCGGGCCGACGTGCACTTCAAGCTGGCGCAGCGACAGCGTCACGCGGCGGCGGATTCGCGATCCATATCGCTACGCGGCACCGCACGCCCGTCAACGGCATGTACATCGAGCCAATCGCGCAGTGCATCGCCCAGGAACTGGAACGCTGCCAGCGTCGCCACGAGAAAGCCCGCTGGGAACAGCAGCGTCCAAGGCGCGCTGTCGAGCTCCTGCACGCCTTCCGACAGCAGCGTGCCCCAGCTCGCCGACGGCTCGTCCACGCTCAGGCCGAGAAACCCGAGGAAGCTTTCGACCAGGATCGCCTGCGGCAGGATCAGGCCCAGGTACACGAACGCCAGCGGCAGCAGGTTCGGCAGCGCGTGCCAGCGCAGCCGCTGGCCGAAGCTCGCGCCCGCGGCGACGGCGGCGAGCATGAACGGCATCTCGCGCAGCCGCGCGCTTTCGGCGCGCATCACCCGCGCCAGATCGATCCAGACATAGCCGCCGATGGCCACCAGCAGCAGCCACAGCGAGCGCTCGAACAGGGTCAGCAGCAGGATCACGATCAACAGGAACGGCAAAGCGCTGAACATGTCGAGCACGCGCAGCATCAGCCGCTCCGCCCAGCCGCCGGCGAGCCCGGCGCTGGCGCCGAACCCCAGCCCAACGCCCAGCGCGACTAGGCTGGCGAGGAAACCGACCGTCAGCGACAACCGCCCGCCAGCCAGCGTGCGTGCGAACACGTCGCGGCCGATGGCGTCGGTGCCGAACCAGTGCCCGTCGACGCCCGGCGCCACCGACAGCGCCTGCCAGTCGGGCCGGTGCGGATCGAACGCGATGCACAGCGGCCCCAGCCAGCACAGCAGCGCCAGCCCACCGAGAAACAGCAGGCAGGCGCGGGCCATCGGCGGCAGTGATCGCAGCAATCGCATCGGTGGATTGTAGGCGCTCCTCTGTAAGAGGGGCTTCAGTCCCGAGCTCTGTTCTCTTGCGTACGAGGATCTTTAGCCCCAGCGACTGCGGCGATGCGCGGCGCAAACGGCGG
>JAYUUH010000439.1:0-9735 GCA_043754745.1 Lysobacter sp. | reverse complement strand
TAACCGGCGAACGTCATCGTGTGCGAATGATCGGCGGTGACCAGCATCAGCGTGTCGTCGGCCGAGGTCATCGACGCCGCGACTTCGACCGCTTCGCTGAAGGCGATGGTGTCGGTGAGCGCGCGGTGGGCATTGCCGGAATGGTGTGCGTGATCGATGCGCCCGCCTTCGACCAGCAGCACGAAGCCCTGTGGGTTGCCGCGCAGGCGTTCGATCGCGCCGCGGGTCATTTCCGCCAGCGAGGGCTCGCCGGCCCGGTCTTTCGGCCGGTCGTGTTCGTACTGCATGTGGCTGGGTTCGAACAGCGCCAGCAGCGGTTTGTCTTTGGGCGCGGCGGCGAACTGCGCGGCATTCCAGACGTAGTGGCCGTCCGGTCGCCGGCCTTTCCACTCGGCGACCAGATCGCGGCCGTCCAGGCGCAGGCCGGTCATGCCGTCGTACTCCGGGTCGCGCTCGGTGGCGGGCAGGAAACTGCCGCGGCCGCCGCCCATCAGCACGTCCAGACCTCGGCCGTAAGGTGTTTCGATCAGCTGCCGCGCAATGTCCGCGCATTCGGCGGCGTTCTGCGCGGACAGCATTTCCGCATCGTTTTCCCAGTTGCGGTCGGGCGAGTGGGTCATCGTCGCGGCCGGCGTGGCATGGGTCACGCGCGTCGTGGTGACCACGCCGGTCGCCAGGCCGAGGTCCGCGGCCAACTCCCATAGAGTCAGCAGATGCACCGTCTGCGCGGCGGCGCAGTCGCCACGGGCGGCCTGCTGGCCGATGGAAAGCACGCCGGCCCGCGTTTTCGCGCCGGTGGCCATCGCGGTCATTGTGCCCGCCGAGTCGGGGGTCTGGGTGTCGGTGTTGTAGGTCTTGCTGAGCGCGGTGTGCGGGAAGCCTTCCCAACTTAGTGCATTCTCTTCGCCGGGGCCCCCTTTGCGCTGGCCGTCCAGGATGCGCGCTGCGGTCACTGTGGCCAGACTCATGCCGTCGCCGATGAACAGAATCACGTTCTTCGCCTTGCCCGACATCGCGCCGCGCGCGGCCGCCTGTGCGGCGCCCGCGCGGAACCACCAGGCCGGGGTTTCGCCGTCGGGGTGTTTGATCGCAGCGACTTCGATCGGCGCGGGTTGCGGGGTGACCTGTGGGGGCGGCGGCTTGCGTGCATCGGCGGACTGCGATGCACCAGCGGCGGCAAGGGTGCAGGCAAACGCAAGCAGACTGTGGCGAAGGCGCATGAGGATGAACCGGCTGGATAGACGAAAGTGGAGATTATGCCCCGCCGACGTTGCAATCGTGGAATGCCGTCATGCTGCGTGCGGCCTCGCCGCGCCCGCCGCGCTCGGCTATCGTGCGGTCTTCGTCGATTCGGGCGCGTCGCGCCGGAGACCCGTTCATGCGCCTGATCTCCGCCTGGTTCCGCATTCCGTTCTGGCAGCGCGTGCTCGCCGGCTTCGTCCTCGGCGGCCTGGCGGGCAAGCTGATGGGGCCGGCGGCCGAGATCTGGTTCGGCCCGCTCGGCGAGCTGTACGTCACCCTGATCAAGATGATTGCGGTGCCGCTGGTGTTCTTCGCGGTGATCAACGCGGTGGCTTCGCTGCACGGGCAGAAGTCGATGGCTTCGCTGGGCGGCCGCACCTTCCTGTGGTTCGCGATCACCGCGGTGCTGGCGGTCGGCGTAGGGCTTGCGGTCGGCACGGTGATGCAGCCGGGCCTAGTGCAGATCCCGCTGGCGGTCGATCCGAACTATGTGCCGAAGGACATTCCCAGCCCGGTGCAGGTGCTGCTGAACGTGGTGCCGGCGAATCCGTTCCACGCGTTGACGGGCATCGGCGAAGTCAAGAACGCGGCCGGCGAAACGGTGCTGCGCGCGGGCCGGGGCTCGATCCTGCCGGTCATCTTCTTCGCCGCGCTGATCGGTTTCGCGATGGTAAAACTCGGCGAGAAGGTCGCGCTGGCGCGTAAGCTGGTGAGCGAAGCTGCCGAGATTTCGATCCAGCTCACGCGCTTTGTGCTGGAGATGACGCCGATCGGCACCTTCGGCCTCATCGCTTCGCTGGTCGGCGCCTACGGCTTCGACAAACTGTTGCCGCTCGGTAACTTCGTGCTGGCGCTGTACGTCGCCTGCGCGATCCACATCATCGTCGTCTACAGCGGCCTGCTGATGGCGCACGGCCTCAATCCGCTTAAATTCTTCCGCGGCGCCGCGCCGGGCATGCAGGTGGCCTTCGTCAGTTCATCAAGTTTCGCCTCGCTGCCCTCGTCGCTGCGCAGCGTCACCCACAACCTCGGCGTCGACAAGGACTATGCCGCGTTCGCGGTGCCGCTGGGCGCCAGTATCAAGATGGACGGCTGCGGCGCGATCTACCCGGCGCTGTGCGCGGTGTTCATCGCGCAGTACACCGGCATGCCGCTGTCGCCCGAGCAATATCTGATCGTGCTGATCGCCTCGGTGCTCGGCAGCTTCGGCACCGCCGGCGTCCCCGGCACCGCGGTGGTGATGGCGACGGTGGTGCTCAGCGCCGCCGGCCTGCCGCTGGAAGTGATCGGCTACCTCTACGCCATCGACCGCATCCTCGACATGATGCGCACCATGACCAACGTCACCGGCCAGATGCTGGTGCCGGTGCTGGTGGCGAAGGAAACGGGGCTGCTCGATCGCGAGATCTACGAACGCGCGTCGAGCAATGTGGGGATCGAGGAAGAGCCTGTCTGACGCTGTGCGGTCGTGCCCGCCGTTGTAGCCGAGTGCGATGGGTTGCCGTTCGTTACGGACAGGGGCCGTATTCGGTGGTGACTGCGTTCATGCTGAAGCTGCCTACGCGATAACGGCCGCGCGTACAGCTGTATCCGACGACGCCGACCTGATTGCCATCGTCGTCGTAGAAAACCGTTTCAAAGGCTTCGGGTTGCGACGCGACGGACGTGCCGCAGAATGTGGTTGCCACGAACGCGCAGACCAGCAGTGCTTTTCCGAAATGGTATTTCATCGTCCTGTCTCCTTGGATGGAATGCGGTCGCGTTCTTGCGGCCGTGTGCTTTCAATACGCCGAATTCGGCCGGATGGACGTGCTCTTCGGTACAGATATGCGGCGTCCGGTTTACGTCGGAAGCGTCTTTTCCCACCGACCCGCCAACCTCGCCGCCACCAACGCCACCGGAATCGGCAGCAGGAGTCCCAGCGCGGACACCCACTTCGGGTGGTCGGGGACGATGACGATCATTCCGGCGACGCCGGCTATGACGAAAAGAGCGACGGCGATCGCCGCGGCGCGGGCGTGGCGGGCGATGCGGGCGCCGACCCAGCCGCCGACGAAGGCGCCGACGGTCCAGCCCAGCACCAGCATGGCCATGGCACGGACGGGCGCGACGGCGACGATCATCTGCAGGTGATCGGGATTTCGGGGATCCAGGCCGGCGGGCGGCGGGTACAGCAGGTGGCCGATGGATTCGATGGCGTAGATGGTGAGCATCATCGTCACCACGCCCAACAGCATGCCCAGGATCGTGCGGCCCATCGTCGTTGCCCCTCGTCGATATGACGAAGCATGTGCCTGCCGGGGCGAGCCTGCAAGCGGCCCGCTTTTCTCCATCCCCTTTCAAGGGAAGGGGACGGGTGTGCTTTGAAGATATTCACCCACTTGTCGAAAGGGCCTGAAACCCATCCCCTCCCAACCTCCCCTTGAAGGGGAGGGCTTGTAAAGCAAAAGGCCGCTTTCGCGGCCTTTGCGGGAACGCCAGACGGTCGCCTGCGCTTATTGCGTGGCGACGCGGCGGGCCTGGAAGAATTTCTGGCTCCAGTAGCCGGTGATCAGGTTGGCCACTTCCACATCCTTGCCGGTGCGCGGGGCGTGGACGAACTGGCCGTTGCCGATATAGATGCCGACGTGATCGACATGCTTGCCGCGGCGGCTGAAGAACACCAGGTCGCCTTCGACCAGCGCCTTGGGGTCGCGGATTAGTTCGCCGACGTTGGCCATGTCGCGCGAAATGCGCGGCAGTTCGATGCCGAGGGTGTTGCGGAAGACGTAGCCGACCAGACCGCTGCAGTCGAAACCGCCCTCGGGGTTGGTGCCGCCCCAGCGGTACGGGGTGCCGAGCAGCGCCAAAGCGCGCTTGAGCATGGTCTTGATCCGGCCTTCGCCGTGTCCGGGGACTTCGGCGCCAGCGGCACTCAGGGCGACCGGGGAGGCATCGAAGATGCTGCGGATGTCCTTGGCGAACATGACGCTGCGGCCGGGCAGGGTCAGCGGGCCGTGGAGCATGGCATCGCTGGCCGGAAACATATCTGCGGACAGCAGGCCCGCCGAGAATTCGAGGGGATCCTGCGGAAGAGGCGCTTCAGCACTCTGCTGTGCGAAGACCGGGAGGCTGCCGAGGGCGAGCAGGCAGGTGAGCATGAATCGGGGGCTGCCAAGCGTGGAACGGTGGATGGCAGTGGGGCGGCCGGAGCCTTGGGCTGGGGTCGTCACGTGTCATGCACTTTGCGAAAAGGAGGATGGATAGTGCACGACGGCGACCGCCGGCGGGTTCAGATTTCGTTAGGCTCGGGCCTGAAAAGGTGATCAGGGTCCCTAAACGGGGCATCCGTCACCCCCGGCGATCACTTCAGGACGCGTTTGGCCCCCGTGTAATGGTCCCGCCAGTACGTGCCGTCGAGACGGTCGAGGCGGACCGTTCCGCCGGTGCTGGGGGCGTGGACGAAGCGGCCTTCGCCGACGTAGATGCCGACATGGCTGACATTGCCGCCGCTGCCGAAGAACACCAGATCGGCCGTGGCCAAGCGGCTGGGGGCGATCTTCGGCCCCTGCATCGCGGCCAGTTCGCGCGAGGTCCGCGGCAGGCGCAGATCGAGCATGTCGCGGAACACGTAATTGACCAGGCCGCTGCAGTCGAAGCCGCCGTCCGGAGTGTTGCCGCCGTAGCGATAAGGCGTGCCGACCAGACCGATGGCCCGGATCAGCACCGCGTTGGCGGCGCTCGGGTCGTTGGACGCGGTTCCGGACCAGTCGCGGGACGGCGGAGGCGGAGGCGAGCTGCGCACGGTCTCCGGGCCGCCGCAGCCGGTCAGCGCGAGGCCCAGAAGCAGGACAGCGCAGGCGGTCGTGCGCGATGCCCATGCGGCCGGGGCCAATGGCGCCAGGGCGACGGAGTGCGGATAATGCGCGGCTGTGCTTTGCGTCATGTTTTGCGTCATGTATTTCACGGCGGCCATCTTGGCCGCATCGCCGGGCGGCGATCAAGCCGCCCCCTGCCGCCACGCAGCGGCCCAGACCCGAACCAGATCGAGCCAGACCCATGAAAATCGAGAAAGACCGCGCTGTCCGTTTCCACTACACCGTCGGCGAAGTCGGCCAGCCCGCCACCGAAAGCTCCCAGGGCGGCGAGCCGCTGGCGATCCTGATCGGTCACGGCAACATCATTCCGGGCCTGGAAAAGGCGATGGAAGGCCGCGAGGCTGGCGAGACCTTCGCCGTCGACGTGGCCCCCGCCGAGGCCTACGGCGAGCGCCGCGAAGGCCTGACCCAGCGCATCGCGAAGAAGCATTTTGGCGACCAGCGCCTGACCCCGGGCATGCAGGTGGTGCTGCAGACCGAATACGGTCCGCGCGCGGTGACCGTCGAGAAAGTCGGCCTGAGCGTGGTCGATGTCGACCTCAATCACCCGATGGCCGGCAAGTCGCTGCATTTCGACATCGAAGTGGTGGACGTGCGCGAAGCCAGCGCCGAAGAGATCGAGCACGGCCACGTGCACGGCGACGGCGGTCACCACCACTGACGGGCATTACTACCGATCGATCCACCTCGACGGTCCGCTTCGGCGGACCGTCGTCGTTCGGGCGCCGGCATGACGGCGATCGGTCCGGATGCGGGACATCTTCATGCGGACATCGCAGGTAAGATCGCTGCACCGCCCGAGCGAAGCCTATCGCCATGTCCCAACCGATCGAACCGGGCCCCATCGCCGCCAGCGAACGCATCGAGGCGATGGACGTGCTGCGCGGATTCGCCCTGCTGGGCATCCTGCTGATGAACATCGAAGCCTTCGTCGGCCCGCTGGTCGCATCGCTGGATGGGCTGAATCCGACGCTGACCGGCGTCGACAGGATCGTCGATGCCGCGATCTACGTTCTCGTGCAGGGCAAGTTCTACCTGCTGTTTTCGCTGCTCTTCGGCATGGGTTTCGGGGTGATGATGCAGCGCGCCGACGCGCGCGGGCACGGCTTCGGTGCGGTGTATGTGCGCCGCACGCTGGCGCTGCTGGTCATCGGCCTGATCCATCTGCTGCTGGTCTGGTCCGGCGATATCCTGACGATCTACGCACTGATCGCGCTGCCGCTGCTGGCGATTTTCCGGCAGGTGCCGACCGGGCAATTGCCTTATTGGGCGCTGGGGCTGTACGCGCTGACCCTCGCGATGGTGGCCGGCTTGAGCGCGATGGGCGCGCTGGCGCAGCTCGACCCCACCGTCGGCGCGATGATGCAGGAAGAGTTGCAGAAACAGGCGGCGGAGTTGGCGCGTCTCATGGCCGACGAACGCGCCGCCTACGGCAGCGGCAGCTATGCGCAGGCAGTGTCGCAGCGCGTGCGGGACGCGATGGTGCTGGTGCCGCAAATTCTACTCATGGGCGGCCAGATTCTGGCGATGTTCGTACTGGGGTCGTGGTTCGTGCGCAGCGGTGCGATCGTGCAGCGGCAGGCGTGGCCGCGGCTCTACGCCGTTCTGCGCTGGGTCGCGCTGCCAGTCGGGCTCGGCCTGATGCTCATCTCGTTCTGGATGATGCCGACCATGGCGTTCGACAGGCTGGATCTGACCAGCGGCACCGCCACCGTGCTCATGCTGATGGCTTCGCAAGCGATGAGTCTGGGCTACTTGGCGTGGATACTGCGCGCGCTCGATGCCGGCGCGCGATGGCTGCGCTGGCTGGCGCCGGCCGGGCGCATGGCGCTGACGAATTATCTGGGCCAATCGCTGGTCTGCACGCTGGTCTTCTACGGCTATGGCCTGGGGTATTTCGAGCAGTTGCCGCGCGCGTGGCAGGCGCCGTTCGTGTTCGTCCTGTTCGCGCTGCAGGTGCTGTTCAGCCGATGGTGGCTGGCGCGATACCGGCATGGGCCGGCCGAATGGGCGTGGCGCGCGGCCACTTATCTGCGAGTGCCTGCGATGCGGATTTCCGCACCGGATCGAGTCGCGTAAAGCGTGGCGCGACCGGCGGCCGCGGCGCAGGCCGGGCGACGGCATAATGCGGATCCTCCTTTCGCCGCGCAGACGATGCCGCAGACCGGAACAACAGCCTCAGTGGATGTCCTCATCGCCGGCGGCGGCGTGAACGGTCTGGCTGCCGCGCTCGCCCTGCTCGAAGCCGGCCGCGGCGTGCGCGTGATCGAAGCCGGCGCCATCGGCAGCGGCGCCTCGCACGGCAACTGCGGCACCATCACCCCGAGCCACGCGCCGCCGCTGGCCGCGCCGGGCACCGTGGCGACGGCGCTGAAGTGGATGTTCACGCCCGACGCGCCGCTGTACATCCCGCCGCGTTTCGATCCGCTGCTGTGGCGCTGGCTGCTCGGCTTCGCCGGGCGCTGCAACGCGCGCGACTGGGAAGCCAGCGCGCGCGGCAAGTACGCACTCCTCGACGATTCGCGCCGCCGGCTCGCCGACTGGGTGCAGCGTTACGACCTGCAGTGCGAATTCGTCGAAGCCGGCGAGGATTATGTCTACCGCAATCCCCGCGCGTTCGCGCACGGCCAGCACGAACTGCCGCTGCTGCGCGAACTGGGCGTGGCGGTGGAGGCGATCGACGGCAAGGCTTACGAAGCGCAGGAGCCGGCGCTGAAACCCGGCGTGGCCGGTGCGCTGCGTTTCAGCGGCGACGCCGCGCTGCGGCCGGACCGCTATCTCGCCGAACTGGCGCGCGCGGTGCGCGAACGCGGCGGCGAGATCGTCGAACGCTGCGCCCTGCACGGACTGCGCGAAGACCGCGAGGGCGTGCTTGCCCACACCGATCACGGCGTGCTGCGCGCGCGCAATGCGGTGCTGGCGCTGGGCGCGTGGTCGGCGAAATCGGCCGACGCGCTGGGCATGCCGTGGATGAAGAAGATCATCCAGCCCGGCAAGGGCTATTCGATCACCTATCGCGCGCCCGGCCTCGTGCCGAAGCGACCGCTGGTGCTGCGCGAGCGTTCGGTGTGCGTCACCGCCTGGAACGACAGTTATCGCCTGGGCAGCACGATGGAATTCTCTGGTTTCGACGAGACCCTCAACGCGCGGCGGCTCGGCGCGCTGGAGCGCGGCGCGAGCGAGTATCTGCACGAACCGGTCGGCCCTGACGTGCGCGAACGCTGGTACGGCTGGCGGCCGATGAGTCGCGACGACATGCCGTTGATCGGTCGCGCGCCGGGCGCGCGCCGCACTTGGCTCAACACCGGTCACGGCATGATGGGCGTGGGCATGAGCGCCGGCAGCGCGCAGTTGCTGGCCGACATGATGGCCGGCCGCGCGCCGGCCATCGATCCCGCTCCCTATCGCCCGGAGCGATTCGCATGAACGCCAGCACGGAAACGCATTACGACCTGATCGTGATCGGCGGCGGCTCGGGCGGCCTCGCGGCGGCGTTTCGCGCAGCGGAGCACGGCGCCCGCGTCGCACTGTGCGAGCCGGACGCGCTGGGCGGTACCTGCGTCAACGTCGGCTGCGTGCCGAAGAAAGCGATGTGGCTGGCGGCGGACGTCGGCGCGAAAATCGAACTGGCGCGGGCGCTCGGCTTCGATCTCCCCGCGGCCGCGCTGGACTGGCCGACGTTCCTCGTCCATCGCCAGCGCTACATCCACAACATCCACGCGAGTTACCGGCGCCGTCTCGACGAGGCCGGCATCGAGGTGTCGGCCAGCCGCGTGCGGCTGCGCGATGCGCACACCGTGGTCTGCGCCAACGGCATCGCGATGCGCGGCGAACGCCTGCTGATCGCCACCGGCGGCCGGCCGCAGCGCCCCGACGTGCCCGGCGCCGGACTCGGCGGCGTGTCCGACGATTTCTTCGGCTGGACCGCGCCGCCGTCGCGGGTGGCGATCGTCGGCGCCGGCTACATCGCGGTCGAACTGGCCGGCGTGCTGCAGGCGCTGGGCAGCCGGGTCGCGATATTCGGCCGCGGCGACCGCCTGCTTGCGGGATTCGATGCCGAACTTGCCGCGCAGCTGGCCGAGGACTACCGCCAGGCCGGCGTGCAGTTGCATCTGGGCTATGGCCTCAAAGCGGTCGAACGCGATACGGACGGCGAAGGCCTGCGCCTGCGCGATGTGGCGGGCGGCGTGAGCGAGCGTTTCGATGCGCTGCTGTTCGCGACCGGCCGGCGCGCCAACACCGACGATCTCGGCCTGGACGCGGTGGGCGTCGCGCTCGATACGCAGGGCCGCATCGTCGTGGACGCCGCCAACGCGACGAATATCGCGGGCGTGTACGCGGTTGGCGATGTCGCCACCGATCCGGCGCTGACCCCGGTGGCGATCGCCGCCGCGCGCCGTCTGATGGACCGGCTCTACGCCGGCGCCACGGCGCTGCTCGATCGCAACGACATCCCGACCGTGGTGTTTTCGCATCCGCCGCTGGCCAGCGTGGGACTCACCGAGGAGAACGCGCGCGCGCAGCACGGCGGTGCGGTGCGCGCCTATCGCGCCGGGTTCCGGCCGATGCTGCACGCGCTGGCGGATTCGCCGCAACGCAGCCTGTTCAAACTGGTCTGCGTCGGCGACGAGCGTCG